>CALFYA010000066.1 GCA_937952925.1 uncultured Moraxellaceae bacterium | reverse complement strand
GCGGTTGTTTGCCATTCCAGTGCTGCTATCTTCGCAAGATGCCGAGTGGCGACAGTTGGAAAAGATTACCTTTGCCGATTGGCTCAAAGCACAGGGCTACCACACGCCAGAGTTGCTGTGGTATCTCAATTACAGTTGCAAAGATGACTACGGCGCGGGGATGGATACGGTGTCAGCATGGGCAGGGCTGCATTATTTTGCTAGCCGTGTGCATGAGCACGATCACCATGATGCGACACCACTCTTAACATGGCCAGATGGCATGCATCATCTGGCCATGCAGATGGCGCAGTATGCCCAAGTGCCGCGCCTGCCACTCACCGCCATCAAGCTGTCGACACAGGCGCAGTCTGCGACGGTACTAGCGATGGATACACGCGGCAAACTGACTCAGATTACGGCGCGACGGGTGATCAGCGCGATGCCGCTGCATGTGCTCAAGTATGTGTGGGATCAAGCAGGCGAGATGGGCTTGCAGCAGCCGAACGCGCTGCTGCCGCAAGTGCCGTGGTTGGTGTGTAATGTGTGGATTGATGGTGTATTGCCCGAAAAGCAAGGTACAGGCCGCTGTTGGGAAAATATCATCTATGGCAGTGAGTCGCTCGGTTTTGTCGATGCGACCCATCAAATGCTCCGCGCATCAGCGCAGCCCAAAACCGTACTCACCTGTTATCACGCCATGACCCATCTGCCTCCCACGCAAGCACGGCAATGGCTGACCCACGCCACACCGCTCGAATTGATTGAGCTTGGCTTACAAGATCTATTGACGGCCTATGGCACGTCACTCTGGCGATATGTACAAGGGGTGGAGGTGTGTGTGCGTGGGCATGCCATGAGCGCACCTGCCACTGGATTTTTGAGCCATCCGTTGCTTGAGCGGCTGCGTGCGGTGGATGGGGTAGTGCAGCTGGCGCATAGCGATTTGTCGGGGTATTCGATTTTTGAGGAAGCGAGTTTTTGGGGCTGGCGCGCAGCAGAGCAGCTTTTAAGTTAAACCAACACAATCCCTATAACCCTTGATGGGCAACCTGATACCATGCCGCAACCCCCGACGTTGTGAGCCGAGCATGGAACTGATCGATTTTATTTTGCATGTAGATCAACACTTAGCCGAGTTTATCCAAAACTACGGGGTGTGGGTGTACGGCATTTTATTTGCCATTATTTTTGTGGAAACTGGCTTGATTGTGATGCCGTTTTTACCCGGTGATAGCTTGTTGTTTGCCGCAGGGATGTTTTGTGCGGCAGGGCTGATGAACCCGTGGCTATTGGTGGTACTGCTGATGATTGCGGCGATCAGTGGCGATCAAGTCAATTATATGATTGGGCATAAAGTCGGGCGTAAAATTTATACCATTGAGTCGCGCTGGATTAAGCAAGACCATCTCAAATTGGCTCAACAATTCTTTATTGATCATGGTGGTAAGTCGATTGTGTTGGCGCGGTTTATGCCGATTATCCGTACCTTTGTGCCATTTGTGGCAGGGGTCAGCCATATGCCGTATCGTCATTTTGTACGTTTTAATGTGATTGGTGGTGTGCTGTGGATCAATTTCTTTATTTGGGCAGGTGTGGCGCTCGGTAATATCCCGATTATCAAAGAAAACGTGACGGTGATTAGTTTGGGGATTGTAGTTTTAAGTGTGATGCCAGCGGTGTTTGCGGCGATTGCACAGAAAAAGGCGAAAGTGTCTTAATGGTGTGTCAGGTGAGCGAAAGAGGTGTTTAGATCGTTTTATCTAGATCGTGATTGAGCATTGCAATCTGCGCCAAAATTTGACTGAGTTTTTCGCCTTGTGGCGTGAGTTGATACTGCGTGCGCGGTGGCACTTCAGCAAACACCTGCTTGTGTAAAAGGCCAAAGGCGGTGAGCTTACGTAGCCGTTCGGTCAACACTTTGGTGGAGATGCCATCAATATGACGCTCAAGCGCCGCAGGGCGATCAATGCCTTGGGCAACGGCTTGTAGTACGCTGACTGACCATTTGCAGCCAATCACATCTTCAATCTGTCGATAGCGATCGGGTTCGCTCAAGTTTTTTATCTCCACAAAAACCACAATTTACACCAAAAGGTGCGTATCTTACCAAAAAGTGCCTGATTTTCAATGATTCATACGGCGGTTAAGGTGCGTGTGTGCAGTGTTGCACGATGATCTATTCAGGAGAATATCATGGCACAAGTCGCGACATTTTATCATGCTGGCTGCCCTGTCTGTGTGGCTGCCGAACAACAGCTTGCCCAAGCGATTGACCCCACCCAATATCAAGTCAAGGTGGTGCATTTGGGCGAGCAACCGGAGTTGCTAACAGCGGCTGAGAAAATAGGGGTACAGTCTGTACCGGCCTTGGTGTTGGATGGGCAAGTCTTTCATATCAATTTTGGTGCAAGCTTGAGCGATTTGAAATAACCAAAACCAACAAGCCCCCAAGAGTGGGGGCTTGTGTGACACATCAGATCAATTACAGACCACGCGCAATCAGCTCTTTCATGATTTCGTTGGTGCCTGCATAAATCCGGTGGGCGCGGTTGTCCACATAGGCGCGGGCGACCGGATATTCCATCATAAAGCCGTAGCCACCATGCAACTGCACACACTCATCGACGATCTGATTGACCATATCCGACAACCAGTATTTGGACGCAGCTGCCGCTTCAACGGTCAATTCACCTTTGACTTGCTGCTCCATACAGCGGTCGGTGTACACACGACCGATGTCGATTTTGGTACGGATTTCAGCCAGCTTAAAGCGGGTGTTTTGGAATGCACCAATCGGCTTGCCAAAGGCTTTACGGTCTTTGGTGTATTGCACGGTGTGGGCAAATACTGCTTCGGCAGCCGCTTGCGACATGATGCCGACCATTAGACGTTCCCATGCCAACTCTTTCATCAACATGATAAAGCCCATGCCTTCCATGCCAAGTAGGTTGGCTTTGGGCACACGCACGTTGTCAAAGAACAACTCACAGGTGTCTTGACCGTGCATACCGACTTTTTTCAGCGGTTTGCCTTTGCTAAAGCCTTGAGCATGAGCATCCATGATCAACAACGAAATGTTGGCAGCACCTTTATCGCTGTTGCCGGTTTTTACGGCGACCACAGCCACATCGCACAGATAGCCGTTGGTGATAAAGATTTTTGAGCCGTTGACCACGTAGTCGTCGCCATCAAGCACAGCGGTGGTGCGGATGCCTTGCAAATCTGAGCCAGTACCCGGTTCGGTCATGGCAATCGCGCCAATCGCTTCGCCGGTAGCCATTTTGGGCAACCAAGCCATTTTTTGCTCTTCGTTACCGAAGTTCAAAATGTAGTTGGCGACGATATCGGAGTGCAGGGCAAAACCCGATGCAGAGTCGAGCGCGTAGGCTTGCTCTTCCATCAAAATCGCGCTGTAGCGACGGTCAACGCCGCTGCCGCCGTATTGCTCAGGCATGGTGCAGCACAGCAAGCCGAGTTCACCGGCTTTGTTCCAAATGTTGCGGTCGAGATGTTGTTGTTCTGCCCATTTTTCGTGGTATGGCGCAATCTCAGTTTCAAAGAAACGACGTGCGGTGTCACGGAAGGCTTCATGCTCTTCGGTGTACAAGGTACGTGGTGTCATTGGGGGGAGAGGGCGAAGCAAATTGACAGCGCTCATGGTCACATTCCATACGATTTATAACGGTCAATGCAGAGTGGGCATCATGCCAACCCGTGCAGGAGTGGCCTTAGTGAAGCCGAAGTGAAGTGGCCTAAACAATGCGCTTTATTGCCAATTCCAGATGGTTTTCGAGCATTCCCGCCAATTGGGTGCTATGCCGAAAATCGAAGATGTGTTGTCAATATCACAACTGCTGATTGCGCTGTCATATTTGCTCAAGTAAGCTGATTTCAAAGATCATCAAACACGGACATCCCTCATGGATATGCTGCCACCGGATTTGATTTCGGCTGAGTATTTTTATCGTTATACCCTGTATTTGCTCAGTGGCTTATTTTTGCTGTTTAGTTTTGCCGTGATTTATGTGCGGATTACCCCCTATGATGAACTCACCTTGATTCGTGAAGGACATACCGCAGCAGCGCTCAGTTTGGGTGGGGCAATGGTCGGATTTGCGCTCACCTTGGCGTCGAGTGCGATTTATCATAGTAGCTTGGTGGGCTTTTGGGGCTGGGCGGTGGCAGCGATGATGGTGCAGCTCATCGGCTATTTGGCGATGTCACGGATTATCCCCAATCTCAAAGATCACTTAGAAGCCAATAACAGCGCAGTGGGTGGTTTGATGGGGGCGGTCGCGCTTTCTATCGGGATTTTAAATGCGGCATGTTTGTCGTAAGGAGTGACAAGATGTTAGGTTCATTTATTCGTAAGCAATTTATTGATGTGATTGAGTGGGATAGCCAAGGCGACAACGAGTTGATGTGGCGCTATCCGATGCAAGACAATGAAATCCAAAATGGTGCCAAACTCACCGTGCGCGATGGGCAAGTGGCGGTGTTTGTCAACGAAGGCCAAGTCGCAGATGTGTTTGGCGCAGGGCTGTATACGCTCAACACCCAAAACCTACCACTGCTGACCAACCTGAAAAACTGGGACAAGCTGTTTGCGTCACCATTCAAATCGGATGTGCTGTTCTTTAGCACCCGTTTGATGATGGGACGCAAATGGGGCACTGCGCAGCCACTTACCATCCGTGACAGCGATTTTGGCATGGTGCGTTTGCGTGCGTTTGGCATGTATTCGTACCAATTGGTCGACGCAGCAGCCTTTTATAAAGAAATTACTGGTGCAAATGCCAGCTACAGCAGCGAGCAGCTAGAACCACAACTGCGTAACCTGATCATCTCCAATATCAGCACAGCGATTGCCGCCAGTGGCGTCCCGTTTTTGGATTTGGCCGCCAATCAAGGCATCATGGCGGATCAAATTAAACAAGCACTCACGCCCTTGTTTGCCCGTTATGGCCTTAAGCTAGATCAGTTTGTGGTGGAAAATATTTCACTGCCCGAAGAGCTACAAAAAGCGCTCGACCGACGAATTTCGATGGGCATGATGGGCGATCTGAACAAATATACCCAATACCAAGTGGCGGAATCCATTCCGCTGGCGGCACAAAATGAAGGTGGTTTGGCAGGGATTGGCGCAGGACTCGCCGCTGGTGTCAGTGTCGGGCAAATGATGACCGGTGCCATCGCCAGCGCGATGGCAGGCCAAGCGCCACAACAACCTGCATCTGTTGCAGCCACGCCCGCAGCAGATGATCCTGCGGCACGCCTGAGCAAACTCAAAGCGCTACTGGATCAAGGGCTGATTACCCAAGCCGATTACGACAGCAGCAAAGCTGAAATCTTGAAAAAGCTGATGGGCTAATCG
Source organism: uncultured Moraxellaceae bacterium (assembly GCA_937952925.1). Taxonomy (GTDB): domain Bacteria; phylum Pseudomonadota; class Gammaproteobacteria; order Pseudomonadales; family Moraxellaceae; genus CALFYA01. The sequence continues at coordinate 7,881 of CALFYA010000066.1, read as the reverse complement.
GTAATGACCGCGATCTTGTTTCAGGCCACGTGTCCGAGCTGCGGTGCGCGTGTGCCGTTTCGCTCGGCAGCATCGGTCATGGCGGTGTGTGAGTATTGCCAAAGTACGGTGCTGCGCGAAGCAGATCACGTCAAAGACCAAGGCAAAATGTCGGCGGTACTCGAAGACTTTAGCCCACTCCAAATTGGCGCGAGCGGCGTTGATCAGGGCGTTGGCTTTGCGTTGGTTGGTCGAATCCAGTTGCAATACAGCGATGGGATGTGGAACGAGTGGTACTTGCAGTTTGAGGATGGCAGCAATGGCTGGCTGTCCGATGGCTCAGGGCAATACATCCTGACCCGTTCAGTGGGCGTCGTACCCACCGCGCCACGCTTTGAGCAGTTGAGTGTCAATAAACCGGTCTTTTATAAAGCCCGTGACTTTCGGGTAACAGATTTGCGCACGGCACAGTGTACGGGCGGACAAGGTGAGTTGCCCTTTGTGGTGGGGCAAGGTTGGCAAGCACGAGTGGCTGATCTGCGCAAAGATCAGCAGTTTTTGACCCTCGATTATAGTGAAGGCCGCACACAGCCTGAAGGCTTTGCAGGGCGTGCGGTGAGCCTCCCTGAACTACACATGCAGTTGTTGCGTGATACCGATCAAATCAGTGACAGTGCAGGAAAAATCAAAGGTGGTTTGCAAAGCCTAGCGTGTCCAAACTGTGGTAGCGCAGTGCCGTATGTATTTGGGGTGGCTGAGCATTTGGTCTGTCCGGCATGCCGAGCCGAGGTAGCCATAGCAGGCGATACCGCCACCGTGTTGGCCAAGCACAAAGAACTCACCACCCTCAAAACCGCATTACAACTTGGTGATCAAGGCAAGATTGCAGGTCTAGACTACGTGCTGATTGGTATTGCCCAAATGGAAGAAGCGGGCGATGCAGACGAATCGAGTTTATGGACAGAATATTTGCTATACAGCACCAGTGCTGGGTTTTTGTGGCTGGTCGATGAAGGAGCGAGTGACTGGCAAAAAGTCACGGTACTCAATGAGCTACCCGAAGAAAAATCGGGTTATGTGTTGTGGAAAAACGAGCGCTGGAATTTGGAATGGCGCTATCAAGGTCGGGTGATGTATGCCGTTGGTGCGTTTAACTGGCGGATTAAAATTGGCGACACCAACAGCATCCGCGATTATCAACGTGGCAAACAAACCCTAACTGCCGAACAAAATACCCAAGAAATCACATGGAGCCACAGCGAGCCGATTGCAGGCTCGATCGTGCGCACATGGTTTGGCAAAAAGCAGCCCAAACCCGCCCATCCCCAAGCCAAATCCGCCACCAAAAAAACGCAAGCGGCAACACCATCCATCGATGTGGCGCATGGTCTGATTTTTAAATGGATGGCAGGTATCTTGTGGTTGCTCAATCTTCCGCTGATTCTGTTTGGTTCGGGTAGCTTGATGCTGACGTTGATTGCCACATTGATTTTGTGGGTGATTGCCAAAGTCGCTGAACAAAAACAACATGAGGATTAAGTGATGGTGATCAAACATGTGATGTGGGGCGGTGTGGTGATTTTATTCACCACCTGTATGAATTTATCGCCTTCTGATGATGGACGATCGGGCTATCACAGCTCCGGATCTTCTTATGGCGGCGGATGGTCATCGGTGGGACACAAATAGGCGCCCAAATTGCTCAGGATCGCGATTTGGACATGGCAGTTTTGGATATTGACAAAACAGCACAAAAATAAAGACAGATCGCGTCAAGGACTTTTATCTGTTTCGCTGACTTCCGCCATTCGTCGTATAGAAAAAATGCAATAAAATCGGGTATAGTTCGCGGCAATTCTGTCTGTTCATCATTGGGGATGTTGGCCCAATGCCCTGAACCTCGGCCTGCTAGGAGTTTACCCCGCATGAGTGCCATATCTGCACACGACTGGGCCTTAGTGGCGTTTGTGATTGGTGTCGTCTTTCTGTGCGTGTTTATGCTCACAGTGCCACAGTTGCTCGGTGGCAAATCCAAAGCGCGTGCCAAGCATGAACCATTTGAATCTGGGGTCGTGAGTGCTGGCGGTGCGCGTATGCGTCTGTCCGTCAAATTCTACCTTGTGGCGATTTTCTTCGTCATTTTTGACCTTGAAGCATTATTCCTCTACACATGGGCGGTGGGCGTCCGTGAAGTGGGCTGGGAAGGCTTTGCGGCAGCGAGCATCTTTATTGTGGTGTTGATTGTCGGCTTGGTGTATGAGCTGCGCACCGGTGCGCTCAGTTGGTCGCCACATGAAACCCGCAAAGCCAAGTTGCGTGCACAAGCCATGACGGCGCCTGCAACCCTTAATTTGGCAGACATTACTCGTTTTAATGGTGTAGAAGAGCTAGAAACCGATCCAACCGGTAAAATCCCTGCACAGTTGTCTGGGCGTGTCAAAGACAAGGGGTTGTCCTTAAACAAGCCCAACTCACCATCCAAATAGGAGTAATACGGGATGAAATATACCCTAACCCGTGCCAATCCGGACGCTGAGCAATATCCGTTGCAAGATCGTCAGGTCGTTGACGATCCGCTGGCCGCCGATGTCGATCGCAATATCATCATGACCCGCCTTGAAGACATGCTGCATGGCGCGGTCAACTGGGGGCGCAAAAACTCCTTATGGCCGTACAACTTCGGTACTTCCTGCTGCTATGTTGAGATGGCGACCACACTGACGGCCGTGCATGACATGTCACGTTTTGGTGCCGAAGTCATCCGTGCCTCACCGCGTCAGGCCGATTTGATGATTGTGGCAGGCACTTGCTTTATCAAAATGGCACCGGTCATCCAGCGCTTGTACGAGCAAATGCTCGAACCCAAATGGGTGATCTCGATGGGCGCGTGTGCCAACTCTGGTGGCATGTACGACATCTACTCGGTGGTGCAGGGCGTCGACAAAATCATTCCAGTCGATGTGTACATCCCTGGTTGCCCGCCACGCCCTGAAGCCGTATTGCAAGGCTTGATGGTGCTACAAGAGTCGATTCAAAAAGAGCGTCGCTCGTTGTCTGCGGTGATTGGCGATGATTTAAAGCCGATTTACCGTCCCAAAATGATGCCCGAGCGTGACCGCAAACAAGCTGAGCGGATTGCGGTGAAAAACCTGCGCTCACCGGATGGGATTGAGTAATCGCGACCTGATGCTGTGCATCTTGCGCACCAAGATGAGGGTCATCGTGGCGACGCGATGACCTACCGGTTTTTGTAAACAATAGGAAGCCACACCAATGGCTGAGACTCAAGCCGCCTCTGCTGAGGCGATGCCAGTCGATCCACGTGCAGCCTTTTCGATTCTTGAAGAGCTGCGTGCATCGTTTGGCGATATATTCCGTGTGCAAACCACACTCGACGATTTTCCCACCATTTGGGTTGAACGCTCGACGTTGATGGAAGTCTTGCTGTTTTTGCGCAAGGTACCACGCCCTTATGTGATGCTGTTTGACCTGTCCGCAGTCGATGAGCGCATGCGCACCCATCGTGAAGGCTTGCCGGCATCCGATTTCACCGTGTTTTATCATTTGTTGTCGCTCGAGCGAAACACCGATATCCGTGTGAAGTGCGCCCTGTCTGAAAGTGATCTAAATATCCCGACCGCCACCCGTATTTGGCCAAATGCCAACTGGTACGAGCGTGAAGTGTGGGACATGTTCGGCATCAAGTTCGATGGTCACCCACTGCTGCGTCGGATTTTATTGCCAACCTATTGGGAAGGTCATCCGCTGCGCAAAGAATATTCGGCGCGTGCCACCGAATACACCCCGTACCATCAGACCATTGCGCGTCAAGATTTTGAGCAAGAGCATTTGCGTTTTGTGCCCGAAGATTGGGGCATGAAGCGGGGCAACAAAGACGAAGACTTTATGTTTTTGAACTTAGGCCCCAATCACCCCTCGGCACACGGTGCGTTTCGGGTGATCTTGCAGCTCGACGGCGAAGAAGTCCTCGATTGTATTCCAGATATCGGCTATCACCACCGTGGTGTGGAGAAGATGGCTGAGCGTCAGACTTGGCACTCGTTTATCCCCTATACCGACCGCGTTGACTACTTGGGCGGTGTGGCGCAAAACTTGCCGTATGTGATGGCGGTGGAAAAAATCGCAGGGATCACCAATGTGCCGGCGCGTGCGCAGACCATCCGTGTGATGCTCAGTGAATTTTTCCGCATTAACAACCACTTGTTGTTTATCGGTACAGCGATTCAAGACGCGGGCGGCATGACGCCAGTCTTCTATATGTTTACCGACCGGCAAAAAGTCTATGACGTGGTCGAAGCGATTACCGGTTTCCGCATGCACCCTGCATGGTTCCGGATTGGCGGCACCGCGCACGACCTGCCCAACGGCTGGGATCGACTGGTGCGTGAATTCCTCGACTGGATGCCCAAGCGTCTCGACGAATACATGACCGCCGCACTCAAAAACAAGGTGATGATCGCGCGGACGCGCCATGTGGCGCAGTACGATGCTAAGCAAGCCTTGGCATGGGGCGTGACCGGTACCGGCTTGCGTGCTACCGGCGTCGACTTCGACTTGCGTAAAGCGCGTCCATACAGCGGCTATGAAAACTTTGAGTTTGAAGTGCCGCTCGGTCATCACGGCGATGCCTACGACCGGATTTTGGTGCACTTTGAAGAAATCCGTCAGTCACTGCGCATCATTGAGCAGTGTCTGAAAAACATGCCGTCGGGTGCGTACAAAGCCGATCACCCATTGTCGGTACCACCACCCAAAGACAAGACCCTCAAAGACATCGAAACGCTGATTAACCACTTCGTGTCGGTATCGTGGGGGCCAGTCATGCCGGCGGCTGAAGCGTCGATGATGTGTGAAGTGGTCAAAGGTGCCAACAGCTACTACCTGACTTCCGACAAATCGACCATGAGCTACCGTACGCGGATTCGGACACCGACATTCCCGCACTTGCAGCAAATGCCATCGGTGATCAACGGCAGTCTGGTGTCAGACTTGATTATTTACCTCGCCACCATCGACATCGTGATGGCGGACGTGGATCGCTAAGGGGACGAACCGATTATGATGATTTTGACTGATCGCAAGCCTCGCGTGGATGTAGATGCCATTCTCACCCCGCAAGAAATCCATGATATTGATCACTATATCCATCACTATCCTGATCCGCGTGCCGCGAGTCTGGATGCGCTCAAGATCGTGCAAAAGCGCAATGGCTGGGTCAATGACACCCAAGTCAGCGCGATTGCGCAGATGCTGGGTATTCCAGTGTCGGATGTGGAAGGGGTCGCCACCTTTTACAACCGTATCTATCGCCAGCCAGTCGGTCGCCATGTGATTTTGCTGTGTGATTCCATCGCCTGCTTTTTGATGGGTGCAGAAACCTTGGCGCAAGCGTTTTCGCGTGAGCTGGGGATTGGCTTTGGTGAAACCACGCCAGATGGTCGCTTTACCTTGTTGCCGATTTGCTGTTTGGGCAACTGCGACAAAGGCCCCACCTTGATGATCGACGAAGACACGCATGGTTTGGTGTCGGTGGATTCGGTCAAAGGCTTGCTGGAGCAATACGCATGAACACCACTCCCAAACCGATTCATGGCAACGGCACAGCCGAGACCCATCCACTGACATGGCGCCTCAAGCATCATGACTTTGTGCATGATGTGGCAGTGTACGAAGACCTCGAAGGCTACGCAGGGATGAAAAAAGCCCTCGGCATGACCCCTGCTGAAGTGCAAGCCTTGATCAAAGACGCCACCGTCAAAGGTCGTGGTGGTGCAGGCTTCCCCGCCGGTATCAAATGGTCGCTGATGGCACCCAATGACGGGGGGCCACGCTACCTAATTTGTAATGCCGACGAGATGGAACCGGGCACCTTCAAAGATCGCCTGTTGATGGAAAAGCTGCCGCACCAGCTGATCGAAGGCATGATCATCGCCGGTTATACGCTTGAGGCGACTCAAGGCTACATCTTTATCCGTGGCGAATACATCGAAGCGGCCAAGTACCTTAATGAGGCGCTTGAGCAAGTGCGTGCCAAAGGCTATTTGGGTCAAAATATTCTCGGTACCAACTGGAATTTTGAAATCCACGTGCACACCGGTGCCGGTCGCTACATTTGTGGTGAAGAAACCGCACTGATCAACTCGCTCGAAGGCCGCCGCGCCAATCCACGCACCAAACCGCCCTTTCCACAAGTGGCAGGGGCGTGGGGTCGTCCGACCATCGTCAACAACGTCGAGACCTTCAATAACCTGCCAGCGATTTTGTTGCGTGGTGCTGAGTGGTACAAAAACCTCTCCGCGCACAAATCGCCTGATCCTGGTACCAAGATCTACGGCGTCTCTGGCAAGGTGAAATTCCCCGGCCTGTGGGAGTTGCCATTTGGTACCACCGCGCGTGAAGTCATCGAAGAGCACGCTGGTGGCATGCAAGATGGCCTGACGCTCAAAGCGTGGCTACCGGGTGGGGCCTCGACTGACTTCCTCACGCCAGATCATTTGGATCTGCCGATGGATGGCGACACCATCATGAAAGCAGGCTCGCGTTTGGGCACTTGCTTGATCATGGTGGTGGATGAAACTCAAGACATGGTGGCGTTGGTGCGCAACCTCGAAGAGTTTTTCGCCCGTGAGTCGTGTGGCTGGTGTACGCCCTGCCGCGATGGGTTGCCGTGGGGGGTGAAGATTTTGCGCGCCCTTGAGCAAAAGCAAGGCAAGCCTGAAGATATTGGTCACTTGACTGAATTGACCAAAAATCTATGGATTGGCAAAACCTTCTGCGCTCACGCACCGGGTGCCATGGAGCCACTGCAAAGCGCGCTCAAATATTTCCGTCATGAGTTTGAAGCAGGGATCAATCCCCAATTCGCTCAGGCCAGCAAGATTCAGCAAGCATAAGGAACTCGACAGATGGCAACCATTCATGTCGATGGCAAACAGCTCGAAGTCAACGGCGCAGACAACTTACTCCAAGCGTGTCTGTCGCTCGGCTTAGACATTCCGTATTTCTGCTGGCACCCTGCGCTGGGTAGCGTGGGGTCTTGCCGTCAGTGTGCGGTCAAGCAGTTTGCCAACGCCGACGATAAACGCGGTCGTTTGGTCATGTCTTGCATGACTCCATCCACCGACAACACCTACATCTCGATTGATGACGACGAAGCCAAAGCGTTTCGTGCCAGCATGATTGAGCTGCTGATGACCAACCACCCGCACGACTGTCCGGTCTGTGAAGAGGGTGGTCACTGTCATTTGCAAGACATGACCGTGATGTCGGGTCACGATAGCCGCCGCTACCGCTTTACCAAGCGGACTCACAACAACCAGTATCTCGGCCCGTTCATTTCGCATGAAATGAACCGCTGTATTGCCTGTTATCGTTGTGTGCGCTACTACAAAGACTACGCGGGTGGCACTGATCTAGGCGTGTACGGCTCTGCCGCACGGGTCTATTTTGGTCGTGAGCAAGACGGTGTGCTGGAGAGCGAATTCTCAGGCAACCTCGTCGAAGTGTGCCCAACCGGCGTATTCACCGACAAAACCCACAGTGAGCGTTACAACCGTAAGTGGGACATGCAATATGCGCCGAGCATTTGCCAAGGCTGCTCAAGCGGTTGCAACATCTCCGCCGGTGAACGTTATGGCGAGCTGCGCCGCATCGAAAACCGCTTCAACGGTGACGTCAACCACTATTTTCTGTGTGACAAAGGCCGTTTTGGCTACGGTTATGTCAACCGTAGCGACCGCCCACGTCAGCCGCTGCAAAAAATCGGTGGTGACTTGCAAAAAGTCAGCATCGACACTGCGCTTGATCAAGCGATTGCTCACCTGAAAGGCAAAAAGATTTTGGGGATTGGCTCACCACGCGCCAGCCTTGAAACCAACTTTG
>CALFYA010000065.1 GCA_937952925.1 uncultured Moraxellaceae bacterium | reverse complement strand
ACTGGTTGCCCCCTATGCCATTTGTGCAGCACTGGCTGGTGGTGCGAGCAAAATTGCACTCGCTGGTTTTGATGGCTTTGATGGGCGTGATCCACGCTACCGCGAAATGAATGACATCATGCAACAGCTGGTGGTCGCGGCTGGCAGCACCCCCATCGTGTCATTGACCGCCACGCACTATGACATTCCCCAACGTTCCATCTATTTGAGCTAAGACTGATTTTATGAAAGCGGTTATTGTGATTCCTGCACGCTATCGTTCCTCACGTTTTCCGGGCAAACCGCTGGCTGAGCTGCATGGCTTACCCATGATTGTCCGTGTGTGGCAACGTTGTATACAGGCAGTTGATGCACAAGATGTTTATGTCGCAACTGACGATGACCGCATTCGTGAGGTCTGCTTATCGCATGGTATCCAAGTGGTCATGACCAGTGAGGACTGCCTCACCGGTACTGACCGCGTGTTTGATGCCGCGCAACAAATCCAAGCGGATTTGTATATCAACGTCCAAGGGGATGAGCCGATGCTCGACCCCAACGACATCCGCCAAGTGATTGATGCAGCCAAACAAGCGCCAGATGAAATCATCAACGCGATGTGTCCTATCACAGAGTCCACCGAATTTTTTAGCCTGACTGTCCCCAAAGTAGTCTGCCGCCCTGACGGCCGCCTGATGTATATGTCACGCGCGGGTGTACCAGGTAATAAAGCCGGTACCTTGGTCAAAGGCTTTAAACAAGTATGTATCTATGCGTTCCCACCTGCTGCACTGCAAGCGTTTGCAGCGTGCACGCAAAAAACACCACTAGAAGAGATTGAAGATATTGAAATCTTGCGCTTCTTGGAGCTTGGCTTTGAGGTACGCATGATTGAAGTGTCCAAAAGCGCCGTTGCCGTCGACACGCCTGAAGACCTTGAACGTGTCCGCGCCCTGATGCAAACGCTTGAGGCCACCGCATGATCCTGTGTGACTATGATTTTGTGGTGTTTGATTGTGATGGGGTGATTTTAAAATCCAACCAGCTCAAATCAGATGCATTCGCCAAAGCCCTTGAAGGTGAACCTGCTGCTCAAGTGCTTGAGTTTGTGGAATATCACAAAGCCAATGGTGGCATTTCTCGTTATAAGAAATTCGCCTATTACTTCCATGAGATGTATCCACGGCCACATGCAGATGTCGCGGTTGAGCAAGCACTTGGCAAGTATGCAGCAATTGTTAAACAAGGCTTGATTGACTGTGAGATGATCGGCGGCGTACACACTGCCCTATCCACCCTTCAATCATCTCAAGTGCCTTGTGCCGTCAACTCAGGTGGCGATGAGCAAGAATTGCATCAGGTGTTTGCAGCGCGTGGTCTAGATCAGTTTTTTGCGTATATTTTTGGCTCACCCACAGCCAAAAATGACAATATGCAACGCCTCAAAGACCAAGGCTTTTTCACCGGTCGTGGTGTCATGCTTGGCGATTCCAAATCCGATTGGCAAGCCGCATCGTTGTTTGGCTTGGATTTTATTTATGTCCAAGAAGAATCTGAGTGGAAAGATGGCGCGGTATTCAACCAACAACATGGCAATCGTGTGATTGCTGATTTTACAGTGCTGTAATCTTCAGCGATCGAGCGGAGCCACACCGCTCGATCGGAACCGTATGATCACCAGATCAACACTCGCTTATACAACACATCAATCCAACAGGTTTTTTGGGCAAGCTCTTCCACATACTGCACTGCACTCAGATTGGTACCTGCTACAACAGATTGACGATCTAAGGTAAAGCCATGACCTGCATAATCTGGACGCCCAACCGTCACCACAGTTTTGTGTTGCAGCGCCGCATCTAATCCCAGATCGGATGAGATGGTATACACCCGCTGCGCGGTCGCTAGCCATGCTGCCCAATCAGTTGACACATAAGTCATTTGCGGGAATTGCTCGGCTAGCTGCGCTTTGAGCAGCTCATCTGCACCTGCGTCATAGCAAATCAGTGGATCATCTGGACACTCCAATTGTGCCAACTTCACCAACTCCAGATTGGTATATCCCAGCGACCAGTGTTGCTGCATCTGATCATCGTGTGCAGACTGCAACACAACGAGCGTATTAACAACTGATGTGGTGGGAGTAGTTGGAGTGATGGAGCGTAACAGTTGCCGATCAAGCATATGGGTGCTCAGACCAGTTGTATTGATCGGCACATATTGTGCGGCAGCGTTGAGCTGGCTAATGGCGATGTAGCGCTGGGCATCTTGCTGCAACACCGCTAATGGTGACGGGGCAAAATACATCAACTTAAACCCAGCTTGCATCAACCAATATCGAGACTCTTCTGCTGCTGCACCAAGATAATCAGGCAACCACACGGCAATTTGAGTGCTCGCACCACCTGCTTGCATCTGCTGCTTTTTGGCGTCACTCCACTGTGAAAAATCTGTCGGCAAAAACTCAACATGATGATGCGGATATAACAACTGCACGTGATGATACGGTGCGCTAAATCCCACACACCAGATGATTCGATCCGGTGACATGGTCAATATCGGCTGTTGGCGCTGCTGCTCAAGTGCTTTGAGCTCAACCAAACGGTCAATAGCCTGCTCTAAGCTAATCTGCGTTTTTAAAATCGGATCAAAATAACGCAAATAGCATAAATATGTAGCGGCGAAGATCTCAACGACGGATAGCTGACGCTGACGACGCGCATTGGGCTGTCGATCATCGGTTACCCCCCACCCACTATAAAATGGACAACCCAAGGTGGTGACTTGAATCCCTCTCATCAGCGCCTCAAAGCCCCCTTGAGACGTGATCGTATACACATGATCAATCGTCTCAAATGCTTGTGCCAAAGGAATATCTACATCCAACACTTGGCAAAGATGACGCACATCATCTGGATGAGATTGCATCGCTCGTGTTTTATGCAATACGTCGGGATGTGGTTTATAAATGATCTGTGCATCGGGATGCTCTAAGCGTGCAATCATCACCACATCATTATTGTTGTAGCGTTTTTCACAACCATAACGAATGGATGCATCATCCTCCACTTGTCCGAGCACCAAAATACGCTTGTTTTTCTTGACGCCATACAGCGTCTCAATTTGGACACGCTGGCTTTGGTTATACTTACTAATCCCCGTGATCAACAAACGCTCCATCGCATCTGCTGCACGTTGTAGTAAATCAGGCTGTGATGCAAAATCGAAGGTATTGAGTAAAACCTCCAAATCGGAAGCTTTTTCAGCATTAAAATATAGGGTGCGTCGATCGACACTCAAGGAGAACGGTGGCGTGCGCGTTGCCCCGAGCTGTACGGAGCGGATTAAGCCATCTTCAACGTATACGATTGGAATATAGTATTTTTTGGCAAACTCAAATACAAACTCAGGGGCTTTAAATCCCCAGACCATCAACTCAGCACCCTGATCTTGTCGAATCCGATCTGCCCAAGACAACTGGAAATCCGCTTCACTGATATGCCGATCAATAAACTCAAGCTGGCGATCTGCAAACCACATCGGCATATAGCTGCGCCACGGTGCAAAGCCAATCACATAGGCTTGACTGGCCTGTTTGGGATGCTGATCTTCGAGTTTCTTTTGCTCAAAAATTCTCTCAAACGCCTGCTCTGCGGTGATTTTTTGACGAAATACGGGATCAAAATACTGCGGATAGAGCAGATACGCTGCCGCAAATACCTCATCGACGGTGAGCTGGCGTGTCCGACGGGCACAAGGCTGCCGATCATCAGTCAAGCCCCAACCACTATAAAATGGACACCCCAATGTAGTGACCGAGATTCCGCGCCACAACGCTTCAAAACCCGCTAGTGAGGTGATGGTATACACATGGTCAATCGATTGTAAGGCATCACCTAACGGGATATCCGCCTCCAATACCTCACACAAATGTCGCACATCATCAGGATTGGACAGTCGAGCGCGCTTACCGCACAACACGTCGGGATGTGGCTTATAGATAATTTGTGCATCGGGATGTTCCAAACGCGCCATCATCACTACATCATTATTGGTATATTGTTTTGCACAGCCATATTGAATCGATGCGTCATCCTCGACCTGCCCAACCACCAAAATTCTGCGTTGATCTTTGCTGCCATATAATGTCTCGGCATCAAGACGCTTAGACGCATGATTATATTTACTCAAACCACTATCGCAAATCTTGGCTCTGAGTAATCTGGCACGCTCAATCAGCTGCGGGTCTCGTTTAAAATCATATTCCTGCAATAACTTTTCCAAACCAGACGGACGCTGTGCATCAAAATGTAACGCTTGATCGTCAAATGTGAGTGAAAATGGTGGCGTTTTCATGACGCCTAATGCCACTGAACGCAAAAATCCATCTTCCACAAACTGATAGGGAATGTTTTGTTGATCGAGAAACTCTGTGATGAAATCTGGTGTTTTATAACTCCACAATAAAAAACGGCTTTTTTGGCTCAATACTTGGGGTGCAATCAATAACTCAAAATCATTTTTCGATATTTTTTTATCCAAAATAACCACGTGATCACTGGACAACCAATCCGTCATCACATCAACCCAATCACCAAATCCATAGATATAGGTCGTCAATTTCTCCAATTTTTCTGGTGGCTGCTCGACATTTAAGATTTGATCAAATTTAACCTGTGATGTCTCTACAAACTGATAAGCATTTGAGTAAACAGTCTCTGACAACACAATCGAGCTCATCAAATGCGGCGCGCTAAAATCAGAATTTAGATAGTAATTTTCAACAGGGCTATAGACAGGAATCCCTAATGCATAGGCCAACAACCCTAGACTTGAAGAGTATGTATAAATTGCATCAAAATCCCTTAAAAACGCAACAACACTGCCCTCCACTTGATGCAATACTTGTACTCCTTGCGCAGAAAACAAGGACTCGTCAACTTTTTTAAGATCTGCATTCAAATAAAAATAGTCGGCAGTTTTCTCTTTTTCAAAACAATACTGCATCAATTTTTGATCTAGATGCTCATAGTTACTCAACCACATTTCACAAGCATCAACATCTTGCCCGACCATCAGCACTTTGCGAGGCGTATGTTGTCCTGTCGTAGAAGCTATTTTTTTCTCAACCCATTGATCATGTAAAAAGTCTCGCATGGTTGGCTGAACCTGATAAGGTTTACTCGTCCAAATATATGCATTAGTCAATACCCATGAATCCAAATTCAGCGATGTGCCCAAGCCATTGAGCCATCCGCGACTTAAAATAATAAAATGTTGCTTGGCTGCTTTAAGTTTATTAATCAATTTAATATTGGAGCGTCGATTCCAAAACATCACGCCAACATGACTGAGTCCAGCAATCTCTTGACAGAATTTTTCAAAATCATCATGACTCAGGTAGTTTTTGGAAAAATTGACATAATCATGTTGATCGAGTCCCAACTTTTTTAATTTTTGTTGGATCGTATTGGGGATACCAAACGTATACCACGTTTGCACCTTTGCCAGATCGTCACCGAATCGACTCTCTATGCTGCTCTTGAGAAACTTTTGATTTCCTGAGTCAATCGATGATGTGAGCATCCCAACCTCTGTTTGAAGCACGACCATTTCAAGCGAGTATAGCGTGAATGCTCCAGACATGCACGAACTCCAGCAGCCGTGCATCCCGTTGATCGGCAAACAGAATTAAGTGAGATTAATCCGATTAAAGGTTGACATCACTTTGGCGAGAATACTGTCTTTCTCACCATCAAACTCTGGCGAATGCTGACGCTTAAGAATCGTCAACTTACGCATGAAAAATCCAGTCTCTCCATTGTTGATCACAACGGGATGGTAAAAACCTTGTGGATAATAACGCACCCTTGACTCATTAAACTCGAAATATTTTTTGAAACCTGTAAACAAGTAATTTTCAAATAACTCAGCACCAATCACCTTTTCAAGCCCCACCACCAAATAATCATCTGTCGTGTAATTCATGACAAACGCTTCATCAGCTGGCCATACATGAGTTCTTTTTTGCTCCGTCAACTGATCATAAATACGCTGCCGCTCTGCAAACAAAAACTGACACAACCGCTTGCTCATAAAGCTTACGCCAAAACTACACCCTTTGACCTCATTTTTATGATCTTTTTTATCTGCAACGGTGGGAAACCAAATCCAATTGTCTCGGCGTTTACCCAAGTGAGCTGCTAGAAAATCAAAATCTTGATCAAAGCATTTTTGTAAAATCTCTTTGAGATTTTGATGCAACATGAGTGCATCATCTTCGACCAACCAATAACCATCAAAATCTGGATACTGTTGCATCATGGCATAAAAACAATAATCACCGCAGCGCCAGCCAATTTTGGGCACTTGTACCAATAATTTATGTTGTTGCATCCATGCTTCGGTTAGTGCAACTTTTGGAATAAAACTGGTATCTAGTTTGCCGCCACTGACTTCATCGACCACTAACGCCACATGAATGCCATGCGACATATAGTAAGAGGCAATAAAAAAATTTTGAAAGTCCCACTTATTGGTACGAATACCAACCATATACTTCTTCACTGCACACCCCTATTTGATGATCGGCTGCCTAGCCTAACATAAGTCGGACTAGGCCATCATGACCCGATGTTAGGTTGTTGCATACGCTTGCAACAGTTGAGCACCTTCAATCCAAACCGATTGATCCGGTGCTGTTGCAGACACAATCAATTTAAAATCGCGACCACTATATAGATTTTCAAAGTAGACACCCTCAAACATTTTCACATCGACATATTGAGGTTGTGCTAAAAACCGTGCGTAAGCGTCAAGTGTCAATGGCTTGTGACCGATAATCGTGGTGTCATCAATATGCAGCAGTTTCACAATCGGCTGAATCGTGGTGACAAACTGCAGAGCACCTTGGTGAATAGATCTGATCATTTCTGCACGAGTGGCATCAAGCTTATCAGTCACAAAGACCGGATTTAAATCGTCATCAAAACGCATAAAGGAGCTTTGCTCATTGAGGAACAACAACTCAAACATGAGGATATATTGCATACACGGATGGGTTTTATCTTTAGGATCAGCTTTTTCGATGGCATAACCTTGAGCTGAAAACCCGAGTTGAGTAAGCTTTTCAATCCCTTGATGGGTGGCAAAATAATACCCATGCAGGCTCTGATGATTCAGCAATTTGCTCAAGGATAATTGCATTGTACCATTGTGGCCAATATCAACGACTGCCGTTTTTGGCTCGTGGATATCAATGCCCTGTTGTGCAAAATAACGCATCAAACGCTCACGTTCAATCTGAGCGTTGGCGAGGATGTCGCTTTGCAGATGGTCACACAACAATTTTAGGCGCTGCTTGTCCTCATGATAACGCACGACAGTTTGTGCAGAATCAAAACCGCAGCTGGTCAACAATCCCATATGCTCTGCTTCAATGGCGATTCCAAAGCGCTTCATGAGCAACTCATGCAGTGGCATTGGGCTAAAATTGACGGCAAGTAACCCATTGATATCGTCTAATGTGAACAACCCTGCCACGTTATAACTACGGCGAGAAGCATAAATATACACACCTTCGGGATCATCCGCAGTACGAATCAAATCATACGCTTGCTTCATAATCCAGCCATCTCTGGCCAAGAAGAGCAGTTGCTTGATATTTTGTTGTTTGGCTTGAGATTTCAACCAACACACAAATCCAAACAACATGGGTCCAAAGATCGAATAACCAAACCGTTCGACCCGACCTCCTGTATAGCTTGGCGTAGGATAGATATTTGGCTCATCTGCATAATGTGCCGCCAATACGCCTGTCAGCACTTTGGCATATAGTGATTGCTGCGGTTGATATAATGCAGCAAGTTTGGATCTTTTTGCAAACACATCAAGCACCGATGGCAAATGCAGCGTTTTGAAAGCATGCTTTTCGGCTTGTTGAATATCAACAGCGGCATTATCACCAATATGCAGTATTTTTTGTGCTTCAACGCCCATCTGCTCTAACACATATGGATAAAAATGACCTGTTGCTTTGAGCACACCAGACTCAGAAGAGATAAACAGCCGATGATAGTCTGTAAATCCATTTTTCTGCAGTAGAGATACCATGAACTCGCGGTCAAAAAAGGTATCCGACACGATAATGACTTGTTTACCTTGTGCCAGTGCAAACTCAAACAACTGCTTCGCATATCCACGCGGTGTAATCGAGGCGTATTCCAGTTGCAACTCTAATTGATACAGTTTTTCAGTAACTTCATCACTGAGTTGATATTGCGCTTGAATGGCTTGATAACGTGCATAAAGCGGAATTTCTTCACCCACATGGGCATGCTCTGGCACCTGTTTGCGTGCTTCAAGCCGGATTTTGCGGAAGTCTTTGAGTTGATCAGTCAGTTGATCAACAAACGGCTGCATGGCAATAAACAGGTCGTCGGGCTTGCCGAACGGTCGCACCAGTAAGGTATCAAACACATCAAAGCTCACCACGGTTGCAGCTTTGATGTTGGCTTCGATCATGCTGCGTTGGCGCTCTTGATCCACCCATTCAATACGGGGCAGCTGTACGACCGGTGCTGGCGTCACCACATGATGCACCGTGAGACGATCTTCTAGACGATCAATCAAACCCAGCCATTGTCCAATCATTTTGGAATTGGATAATGCTTTGGGCATTCGATCTTGAATAATTTTGGAAAATTTGGGTTGTACGGCCTGCACAGGATGATTGACGACTGCTCGAACGGCTTGTGTGATGGGCGTCGCTTGGGTTTTGATGGTCTGCACCACCCGATCTAAGGCATTGAGCTGCTGGCGCATCCCTTCTAATTTATCAATATTTTTGTAGCTCCAGTAAAACGCCAGCATGTCTCTGAGTTTGTCTTTTTGATCTAAAAATTGTAGTTTTTCGGCATCGGGATTGACCGACACAATTGGCTGTAGCACCTGCGCCCAAAAATGCGGCGATACAAAATCTTGATACACACTGATATAGCTTCTGAGGCTATGCACATCCGAAATTTCAAAAACTGGACGATACAAAAAATCAGCTTTTTTACCAAACGCACGCGCTTCAAATACGACCGAACTGGACACTGAAAACACATATTTAATGTTTTCATGCGCAATCATGTCGTAGGCGGAATGACTCACCACCTCAACATTCGGCTTGGTTTTGAGATAACTTAAAATATCTTCGTCACCCTTTTTGACATAAGGATGCCGAGAATAATATACCTTGCTGTGTGTCTTGAGGATTTGATCAAAACGTTCTTTAAAATCAAGCAAGGTCAGCATTTTCCCCTGACGACAAATCGCTTTGTCTTCTAGGGTTTGCCCAACAAATAAGGCCGCATTTTTCTCGAGTTTAAGCTCAGGGCGCTTATACCCTTTGTACAGCTGGATTTTCAGTCGATTGGCATACAACTGATATAAATTTGGCTGTACCATAAACGCCTTGAGTGCTTGGAAAACTTCGCGATGATTTGATGAAAATCCAAATAAGATATCATCCAAAAACCGAATCGGATGCAGCCAAATATCAATATAAATCACACCAATACTATTAAAAATCCGACGTGTTTGCTCTGATAATTCGTATGCAATCACCAATGAATTGGGGGAAATAAACTCTTTTAGATACTCTAAAGAAGCTGCTGAGATTTTTTGATGATCATAAAAAAATTGCGTTTGATTGACATCAAGCTGGATATTCGAGCGCTTAAAAAACTCCACACGATTAAATTTGTCGGCTTGGCTCAACGAGCTTGAGATCCGCTTAGCAGGGATCTTTGCAGCATGCGCCAAGGGAAAAGCGAGCAAATCGGAGAACCACTTCAGGTTGCTAAACTGCTCTTTTTCTTTGGTCATCAAAATATCAGACATCAGGAGGATTTGTGAGATCTGAAATGATGTCTCGCCCAAAGTCACCTGTGGTAACTCCGGTTGACCTTGCTGAAGGTGTCGATGAGGTGTGATCATGTGACTCATGTCTTTATAACGATCCTGTTGATCGGTGGGTTGTGAAAAACCTAAAAGCTGCTGTTTGCGTTTTTTGATCATGTCAGACACAAACAGCTCAGGGTTATTCACCAGCTTTTTAAATTTACTCATGGTTGACTGCACCCCAATTACAGATCAAGGACAACTTTCGCTGCAATCGCGAGTTGATACAGAATTTGTGAAATTCCACGCGTCACTTCAATGCGTTTGGCATTGACCTTCGGTAGTACCATCACTTCTTCGCCTTGTGCCAATTGATATTTGGCATTGACTTGCTTGGCTTCACCGTTGGGTTTTAGCACAATAATTTTTGATTTATCAGAACTTTGAGTGTAACCACCGACGAGTTTGACATAGTCAGCAACTGTCATACCCGCTTGCCAAGTGATGGCATTGGGAAACATCACTTCGCCATGAACGATGGTCACAGAGGTCTTTTCTGGAATCCGGATCACATCACCTTCTTCCAAAATCACTTGATCTAGATTGCTGGCCTGCACAATCACTTGCCCTTTGGGCATGATGGTACGCGCTTTGGCCACAAACTGTTTGATCAACTCAGCATCTTTGGCACGCAGCGATGCTTCTTCGGTGGTGGCTGAACGGACAGAAAAAGTGGCCTCTTCGAGTTTATTCAACGACAGATCCAGCATTTCTTTTTGCTTGAGTGCAACCGATTTGCGGTACAGCTGGATATGCTCAAAATCAGACAGTGAGTTGGCTTTGAAGGTTTTGGCCACTTGGCTTAAGGTTGCACCATAAGGCAAGACCAATGCATGCTCCCCCGCATGTGCACCTTCTATACGGACTTGAATCGTACCCGCAAACCGATCTGAAGTAACGGTCAAGGTATCGCCGTCTTTGAGCAACACTTGACCAGCAGCAGCAATCGGATAGTATTCGCTGCGATACTCTTGCCCCTGACGCCGCTGGATGCTGATATGGGTTGCACCCGGCTTGACGCGTGCCACTTGTAAGGCGCGTGCGACGGTTAATTCTGGTAAATCAAACTCAAACTCGTAGGCGTTGTACACTTCACCTGCGATGTTGAAAGTCTGTTTGCGTGGTGCAACCACAATCACGTCACCATCGCGAAATGAAAATGGCTGCAAATTACCAGACAATAAAAAATCATACAAATTGATGGTTTGCATGATTTTACCTTGCCGACGAATTTCGACATCGACATAGCTGCCACGCACCGCATCCACCCCACCTGCACGATCAAGATAGGACAGCGCTGAATCTGTGGATACCCCACCATAGTAACCCGGCTGAGTGACAAAGCCGGTCACAAATACTTTGATGGGTTGCGCGGTTTCGAGTGCAGCATAGATTCCGACATTTTCGCGGTAGACACGACGGACATTTTGCTCGATTAGTTTTTGTAATTGACCATTGTTGACCCCTGCCACTTGTACGGGCCCAACATTGGGAATAAAAATATTGCCTTTGGGATCGACGCTTAGCGTGCCTGAAAATTGATACGCGCCCCACATCCGCAGCTGGACATTGTCACCGGGATTAATCATATAGCTGGCGTTGAAGGTACTGCCCGATGTATTGGCAAATGCACCACGGAACAATTGCTCGCCAAACATTTTGATGGGCTGAGCCTGACCTGTCGTAACGGCTTGCGATTGCAAAACGGCTTGACTAGGCATCACCACCGGAGGCGTGGTGGGCGCCATAGAATTGATGGGCGTTTCGGTCGGTTGCCCTAAAAAATCGAGGATCGCTGCGGAAGCGTGAGAGGTGGCCAAGAGCGCAGTCATCAGCACTGAAACACGATACTTCATCATAAACATACCCGATTTAGTCCTGATGATCACGAATGACCGAAAGTGATAGCCGTGTAATGGCGTAGAGTAAACAACAAATCAAGAAGGTCGATAGCATCAAGTACCATTGCCGTGGATACAAGGCCTCTTGTGCTCGCTGCGGTGATGAAATCACGATCACGTTTTTCATCTTCCGCACGGCTTCTAAACGTGAGGTTTCCAACGACGTGAGCGCGAGTTTGTACAGATCTACGCTAAATTCAACATTCGATTTGAGCGTTTCAAACTGTACCGCTTGACGATTGAGTTTGGTTTCGTTGGGTGAGGTCAGCTTGGCTTGCTCTTGGGCAATTTGCTGTTCAACCGCTTGGATTTGACTGCGCACAGACACCACTTGCGGCGTATCGGGATTGAGATAAGACAGCAAGGTTCTTTCTTGGGTTTGTAGCTCAGCCAAGTTAGCCTTCAGCCCTGCAATTAGTTGGCTGATAGACTCTGCATTGACGGCAGGATCAAACACTTTATTTTTATTTTGATACGCAAGTAGCTCTTCTTTGGACGTTGCCAAACGCTGTGAAGCATCTGCAAGCTGTTTTTCGGCTTGTGCCAACTGCTCTTGCGCGACCTTTTGTGAGATCTGGTTAATGAAGCGATCACTTTCTGCCAAAATCACTTGGTTAAATTTGAGCGCAAAATCCGGCTCAAATCCTTCTGTGGTGATGGTCAACAAATAGGTCTTTTCATCTAAGCTGATTTGGACACGCTTACGATAAAATTTGAGCAACTGCTCTTTGGTGGCATCTGAGCTGAGCTGAAAAATCGGATCGTGGCCGTTGCCCACAAACGCGGCACGCAGGTTGAGCTGCTGGTCTAGCCGCTGCAACATGTCCGCCGATTGGATGTACTCTTTGAGATATTGTGCGTCTTCGATGCTGGTGTTGTTGACACCGATCAGGGCGCTCAAACCACCAGTCGGCATGGAGGTCGGTTCACTGACTCGCTTCACCGCCACAATGGATTCACTGACATAGCGCTGTTGAGCCGCCATAAACACATACGCGGTAGTGCTGACCATCGGCACACCAATCAGGACAACTGCCAGTGCAGTGTTCAAAGTTCTATGCTTTGTTTTGAGCATAACTTTCATACACCTCGATCGCCTGTGCGATATCGTCGAAATACTGAGCCTGACCTTGTCCAAGTATGACTGCAACATCACACTGTTCTGCCAAGCGTTTGAGATTGTGTGTGACCAAAATCACACTGGCACTTTGGCGTTTTTGCTCAATCAAGTCCGCACTTTTTTGCCGAAAACTGGTGTCACCTACACTGCTGACTTCATCAATCAAGTAGTAATCAAAATCAAATGCCATGCTCATGCCAAATGTGAGACGTGCACGCATCCCTGACGAGTAACTTTTGACCGGCATGTCAAAATATTTGCCAATTTCGGCAAAATCTTCGACAAATTTGACCTTTTCGGGCACTTGTTCTTCGGGCACATACAAGCGTGCCACAAAGCGAACATTCTGCCGACCGGTAAGACTGCCTTGAAAGCCGCCTGCAAGTCCGACCGGCCATGAAATCCGTGAGTCCGTGACCACTCGACCAGAGTCTGGGTAATCAATCCCACCCAAAATCCGCAGCAAAGTACTTTTCCCTGCGCCATTTTTGCCGAGCAGGCCGATACTTTTGCCACCAGGGATTTCCATGGTCAGATCTTTAAACAAGTAGTGTCGACCCTTGGAGGTCATATAAGACTTGGTGATGTGATCGAGTTTAATCATGTTGAGGTCATCATCCGTCGCTCACGGTATTTATAAAGCAATAACCCTACAAACAACATGACAATGGTGGTCACGGTCAAATACGCCAAGCTAATGTGGTCAGCCGGATAGGCAGGGCTGATACAATGTCGAATATATTCAATGGCATGTAAAACTGGATTCCATAGCACATAAATCTGGTACTGCTGCGGAATGGCATGCACTGAGTACAAGATCCCAGAGGTAAAATATAAAATCCGTGTGGCAATCGAGACCACTTTAGACACTTCTTCGGAGTAGTGTCCGAGTACCATCATCACCAATGAGATGCCAAACGACAAGAGCCACAACATGCTCCACGCCAGCAATAACAAGGGAATATTGCTCATACTCACAGGCTCGCCCATCCACGCAAGCACCATCAGCATCACCACATACACCCAAAAGTAAATGCTCAGCTCCAGCGCCGCACGCGCAATCACCGCGTCAATCGGTTTGACCGGTCGATAATTAAACAAGCCTTTATTGGCTGAGACGGCACCAAGTGCACGCGTAATAATATTGGAAAACATAAACCATGGCAGGATGCCAGACACCAAAAACAGGCCGTAGCTCATGCCGGGGATGGTACGCCCCATGACGGTGGAGAGCAGCAGAACCATAAACAACACATGCATGCCAGGTTCCATAATCGCCCAAAAATAACCGAGGCGATAACCCCCAAATCGTGTTTGTAATTCGCGTAAAAACAGGGCGCGGATCGCAGCAGCTTGAATCTGAAAGCCACTGCGTCTAGGAGGAACAGGACGGTCTGGATTAGTCGACATCATGTAGTTTTAGAATGCCAATGGTTTCTGCATGACTGTTTTGAACAATTAAGGCAGAGACTTGATGTGTTTTCATCATTTGACGAGCAACCTCAAGTTTGGCATTCGCAGCAATCACCAGTGGCGGGGCGCTCATCATATCACAAGCTTTGACACGGTATGCAACCTCTCCGTGTTGTGCAAACGTACGGCGAACATCGCCATCGGTAATAATACCAACGACTTGCTGATCATTGACCACCACACACACGCCAAGGCAGCCCTTGGTCATCACATCAATCACTTCAGGGAAACTCGCTTGAGTATCCGCCATCGGCACTTTGTGATGCATTACATCTTGGATACGGGTGAGCAGCATGCGTCCCAACGATCCGCCCGGATGGAAACGGGCAAAATCTTTAGGCTCAAATTGGCGCAGCTTGATCAAAGCAACAGCAACAGCATCACCCATGGCGAGGGTGGCGGTGGTGGAGGTGGTTGGGGCTAAGTTGTTGGGACACACTTCGCGCTCAATCGGCACTTCCAACACAATGCTCGCTTCTTGACCAAGCGTGGAGTCACGCACGCCACAAATGGCAATAATCGGCACATTAATTTCTTTGAGATACGGCAGCAAGCGGACAACTTCCTCTGTTTTACCGCTGTTGGACAACAAAATCACGGTATCTTGCGGGGTAATCATCCCCAAATCACCGTGGAAGGCTTCAGCAGGATGCACAAAGAAACTCGGTGTGCCCGTCGATGCGAGTGTAGCGGCAATTTTGCGGCCAATATGCCCACTTTTGCCCATGCCTGAGACAATCACGCGTCCGGTGGTATGGTAAATGGTTTGCACAGCTTCAAAGAAGTCGTGGTCGAGCTGACTTCCAATTTGTTGCAGACTCTCCGCTTGTTTATAAAAAACACTGGCGCCCAGACTAATCACTTCGATTTCGGCTAGATGCTGCATGATTCACCTCTAAAATGTGTTTACGGGGTATGTTTCACTCATCCTAAGCAAACAAAAACCACCTAAAGCAGATAGATCAGCCGATGCCGCAGCATGAATGGCCGATCTCGATCATATTGTCATTTCAAGATAACGACCGACCGATGGTCAATCGAGGCGCAATGCTCGCTCGTTCAATCGCAACTGACAAGCCGTACCGCGTTACTTTTGGTTAAGCGTATTTGTATTAACAAAAAACATGCCAAGTTCAACTTGGATGTGCTTTCCGGCACAGATTATCACCCAAATAAGGGACAGTCCCTATCCCCTATTTGAGTGACAACTTTTGAGAGCCTATTCTTTTTCGATCCGTAAGCCCAAAATAATCGGCATCCCACCGCGCAAAATGGAAACCCCAACGACTTTATTGGTGGGTAATTTTTTGAGTGCTTCAGCAAATGCCGTGACATTCGGCGTGGCTTGATTGTTGAGCTTGGTGATGACATCTCCTGGACTTAGGCGTGAGCGTGCAGCGAGTCCATTGGGCTGTACCGCATCAATAAATACGCCTGCGGCGGAGAGCTGCGCACGCTCTTCAGTGGTCAGGTCACGCACACGCAGACCCAACACAGGGCCGTCACTGCTTGGATTGGTTGCATTTTCTGCCACAGGTGTGTCATCTGGTGCTGCTTTGAGCGTGGCATTCAAGCTCAGCTTTTTACCATCACGCTGCACGACTAAAGGCACGGTGGTGTTGGGACGGGTGCGGTTGATCAAATTGATCAGGTCTGTGGCGCGGATAATCGGTTGGTTGTCATACGACAAAATAATGTCGCCTTCTTGCAAGCCCGCTTTGCCCGCAGGAGAGTCTGGTGTGACTTGGGTCAGCAGCGTGCCTTCTGGCTTGGGTAAGTTGTAAACTTCGGCCAAATTACGATCAATGTCTTGTGGCACGACCCCTAAATAGGCACGAGACACTTTTCCATTTTTCTTAATCTGCTCAAAAACATCCATCGCCACATCCATTGGGATGGAGAACGATAAGCCCATATAACCGCCAGTACCACTAAAAATCCGTGAATTGATGCCAATCACATCGCCTCGCTGATTAAACAAGGGCCCACCTGAGTTGCCAGGGTTGAGGGCAACGTCCGATTGAATAAACGGTACGGCGGTTTCACGCGACATGGTACGGGCTTTGGCGCTGACAATCCCTGCCGATGCAGAATAGTCAAAGCCAAAGGGTGAGCCAATCGCCAGTACCGGCTCACCGACTTTGAGTGCCGCAGAATCACCAATTTTGAGTGCTGGATAGCTGGTGCCTTTGACCTTGAGCACGGCGACATCGGTACGGGCATCACTACCAACAAGCTCAGCGTCTACTTCACGGCGATCATTGAGCGTAATGGTGATTTTGCGTGCATCATCAATGACGTGATGATTGGTGAGCAAGTAGCCATCTTGGGTAATAAAGAACGCACTGCCATAGGCGCTTTGTTCAACCGGTGCGCGGCGCTGCTGAGGGATTTGGATGTTATTGCCAAAAAAGCGCTTGAGCAGTTCGGGCATTTGCTGTTGCAAGATTTCTTCATCAGACATCTTTTTGGTGACATTGACCCGTACCACCGCAGGACTGACTTGCTCAACCAGTTGAGAGAAGTCCACTGCACTGGCTGCGTAACTCGTCTGAATGGCGATGCCGGTGAGCGCCATCGCAAAAAAGGTTGAACGGATTGGTGTAGCACCCATCTTGACATCCTATGTTTCAAGTGTGGACAAAGTAGCCTTGTAACACGACTGTACAAAGCGTTTCCGTTGCCAATCGTTGACAATTATGCAGAAACTGGCAACAAGTCGTAACAAGCGGTTGTATGGCGATTTTTTGTATTCGTCAACTGTTTACGATGTATTCTGCCCTTGCCTTTTTTGTGATTTTCACGTCAGATTCACACCCCTGTCACCTGCTTGTCACTGGACGTTGCTCATCATGCCTGATTCTGTTGTGCCTTCGAGCGCCTTTGATGTCCTGATTGTAGGCAGTGGTGCGGCTGGTTTGACCCTTGCGTTGTCGCTGCCCAATCATTTGCGAGTGGCGGTACTTGCCAAGGCCGTCCTCACTGAAGCGAGTACTTATTATGCGCAAGGTGGGGTTGCGGCAGTCCTTGATGAAACTGACTCTACCGACAACCATATCGAAGATACCCTGATTGCAGGTGCGGGACTGTGTCATCGTGACGCAGTGGCCTTTACGGTCGAGCATGGCCGTGAAGCAGTGGATTTTTTGCTCAAGCAAGGGGTGCGCTTTACCCTTGATGAAGAAGAACAACTACACCTGACCCGTGAAGGTGGACACTCACACCGCCGGATTATCCATGCGGCGGATGCCACCGGTATGGCGATTTCGACGACCTTGGTTAAACGCGTCAAAGAATGCCCAAACGTCACTTTACTTGAAAATCGTGTAGCGATTGATGTGATCACCACGCAGCGTTTAGGTCTATCGGGTGACAATCGCGTGGTGGGCTTGTATGTGCTCAATAGCGATACCGATGCGGTGGAAACTTACCGTGCGCCGTTTGTGGCACTGGCCTGTGGTGGTGCAAGCAAAGCTTATTTGTATACCTCCAATCCCGATATCGCCACCGGTGATGGGATTGCGATGGCATGGCGCGCCGGTTGCCGCGTGGCCAATCTTGAATTTAATCAATTTCACCCGACCTGTTTGTACCATCCACAAGCGCGTTCGTTTTTGATTACTGAAGCGATGCGTGGTGAAGGTGCGTATTTGCGTTTGCCTGATGGCGAGCGTTTTATGCCACGTCTTGATGAGCGAGCGGAGCTGGCACCACGTGATGTGGTGGCGCGAGCGATTGATTTTGAGATGAAGCGCTTGGGGATTCGCCATGT
>CALFYA010000064.1 GCA_937952925.1 uncultured Moraxellaceae bacterium | reverse complement strand
GCGACAAATCAACTTCAACAACACGCCCATGGAAAGCTCTGGCGTCAAGCTCAATGGTTCACTGATCGCGATTTCGCCTCCCTCCACCGACAATCAAATCAGTGTGGTCGGATCGATCAGTACCACGTCGTTTGCACTGCTCAATTTCCAGCCCGATACCTTTGGTTTTGAAAGCCTGATTGATACGGCCACGTTGGGCGGCGAGACGTTTATTTTTAGACAGGGCAATACCGCCACCTTGACAGTCCAAACGGATGCAACGGGTCGGGTCACTTTTGCCTCGTTACAAGCCGCCAATCGGGACTGGCGTTGTCAGGGTCGGCAGGCATGTCAGGGGCTTGAAGTGGTCAATGCCAGCAGCACCAACCAGCTGTTGATCACCCTCAAAGTCAATAATGCTCAATTACAAGACCTCAATAACGCTACCGATACCATTAGCCTCCCAACCGGACAAATTAATGGTTCGATGACCGCTGCTGCTGCTACCACCTATCGTGATTTGCCGTTGAGTACCACGGGCAGTATTCGGGTCAATGACACCACCGACGAGATCCTTGCGGCACAGTATCAAGTGGTGACGCGTAATGCTCAGGCGGTCAAGCAAGTCACTGTCGCCACCCCACAACTTAAAATGGTGGTTGAACAAAACCAAGTGACGCAAGTCAGCACAGCTTCTGTAGACGTGTATAGCACAGGAAAACGTTTTACCTGTCAGACCAACTGCGGCAATATCACCATCAGCCCTCAAGGCTTGGTCAGTTTGGAGATGAGCAAGGTCATCGTCAATACCGCCACTGAGTCACTACAACTCGATACCAAACTCCAGCTCACCCCTGCCGTCCAAGGCAGCATGACCAGCACCGCAGCTGCCCTCAAGACCTTTGCCCCAACGCGCTCATCCATCAATGCCAACAATGAATGGCTGACGCTGCATTTTGAGCTTCCCCAAAACGGCAGTTCGATGGATGTCCGTTTTCATCACTCCAGCTTGATTGCCACCTCCGTGATCCTCAATATTGGTAACGGGGCAGAAAGCTACAGTTGCTACAACCCACAACGCACCACCGATGATGTGGTCTGTAGCGGGATTAGCATTAGTGAAAACAAACGCGGCGTTCGTTTTGTCAATACCAAGCTCAAAGGTGGAAGCAGCACCAATGCCAACCAACTGATTACCCTCAATAGCAATGGCAGTGTGGTGGTCGCACAAGGCCGCTAGGGTCTATTTTTCAGCTGTGATCGTCTCATAGACGACGATTTTTAGACCAGATCAGGCGCATCTTGTTTGTTTAGTTGTTCTTAGCAAACAAGATGTGACGTAGTCGCAAAAAATCGTCATGTCCCTGAGATACGGTGAAGCAAAGCCACTACGCTTTGCTACATGTTGCGGCAGATATGCCTCATTTGCCGTATCACAAGGCAAGCAACTGTGCTGCGAGAAGGTTGCTGTTTTTTGACAACAGGCTGTTCACACCACAAAGCACAGCGTTTATTCTGCGCATCCGCTCAACCCTGCACCACAAACGCCCGCCACGGCACGCGGATACACACCCGTGTTCCAGACTTACCACCCATATCATCACGTAAATCTTGCCAAGACAAACAGGCCTGCAACTGCTCACTACGCTGCTGCATACTGAGCATGCCCACGCCTTTATGCCAACCCTCCACCGAACTACAGGGTTCTTCATCATCAATACAGATGGTCAAACACAGCTCATCTGCCACAATCGCCACCTCTATCGCACCCGTTTGGGTATGCTTGAGGATATTGGTGATCGCTTCACGACACAGCCGTGCAAGGGTAATGGCCTGCCGTGCAGCAATCGGCTGATCGGATAACTCCGCTTGCTGCCAATGTAGGCGGCGTGCGGCCACCTCACAGCGCTGTGCCGTTTCTGCTCGACACGCGGCCAAAATATCTTCAAGAGAGCTATCTTGCTGAGTGTTCAGCTCATTGATCAATAAGCGTAAATCGGCCAATGCTTCCCGTGCTGACAGACTCGTGGACATATCCGCACTGTGCATCAAGGTCAACAAACGTGCACCCAAATCATCGTGCAAATCGCGCGCAATCCGCTCACGCTCCGCTTGCGCGGCCAGCTGTTGTTGTTGAGCGGTGGTAATCTGATAGCTATGCTCAATTTCACGGCTAATTAG
This sequence comes from uncultured Moraxellaceae bacterium, assembly GCA_937952925.1. Taxonomy (GTDB): domain Bacteria; phylum Pseudomonadota; class Gammaproteobacteria; order Pseudomonadales; family Moraxellaceae; genus CALFYA01. Next base: position 2,983 of record CALFYA010000064.1, on the reverse strand, counting down.
CTCAACCCGCTGCTCAAGCTCTTGCTGACTGGCTTCAGCAGTTTTGAGGGCTAAGGCGTAGCGGCTAATCAAATGCATCAGCAAAAACAACACCAAGATCGGCATCACCACCTGAATCAAAGGTCTATCGATATAGGTTAGAATTTCCGCCTGCACCAAATAATCATGCAAGGTGACCCCCACCACGACAGCCACCATGACCGCAAACACTTGCCGTTGCAATGAATGCCCCTGACGCCACAGGGCATACAAGCCACCACACAGCATCTCCAGCAATAACAGCATCGCGAGCGCATACAGTACCTTGGAGCCGATCAACAGCCATGCTGCGGGCAACAGTAGCGCGGCCAATACAAACACCACCGCCAAGATACGCCGCAGACGTCGATGCCACGGTCGATACCATTCGATATATTCTTCAACTAAACCAGTAAACACCAAGGTCAACAATAGGGCAATCGCCAGAATCCCACGCTCCATCACCTCATTACTGATGATGGGTTGTAATACAAAAATCCGAGCGACCCCTATCCCGCCCAGCACTTGCAACAAACCAAAATATAAATACAGCCGCTCGCGCTGATGCCGCCACCAGAGCCATAAAATCATCAGCCCTGAAATGCCAAACACCGAAGCAATAAAAAAGGACATCCGAATGCGAATTAAATTTTCATATTGAAAATGATCAATGGCGCGTGGCCAATCACTGACTTGAATATCAGATAAATAGCCCACCCGCTGCATACTGGTAATATGTGTGGCAGGCTCGCTATACACGCGAAACGACAGTGTATTTTGTCCTTGTCGCTGTAGGGCGGTTGGCCAACTGACCAAGATGGGATAATGACAAAAACGCTGCACTTGTTTGCCGGTGGTTGCCCCCGAGGGTTGCCACAGCAACACCCCATTGGCATACACCGTCACTTGATTACAGGCTCGCTGGATAAAAATCCCTTTGAGTTGATGGTTTTGCTTGAGATCAAGGGTCGCACGATACCAACGCTCACCGCCCTGTGTGGGCTGAGACTGCTCCCAATTGTCGGGCAGCAAAATGGGTTGCCATTGACCCTGCTGTAAGGTTTGGGCGTGGGTCAACGTGATGGTTTCTGCATACGCAGGAACCATCCACACCACCATCAGCCAGAGAATCCAGAGCCGCATCCGCGTGCTCCATCCACAAGATCATGTACAATCTTACACGGTCTGATGTTGGGGCGGCTATCTATCCATCCATCTCATGGCTGATTTTTACCACAGTCAATACTGAATATATTAAGATTTTCCGATAATTGATCATGCTGGCACCACCCGAAATAAGGCAAACATCACCCCACATACTAACTGTTCAATCGGTTCTGCTAGACTCATCAAATCATCATATTGGCCTTGCTCAAATGCTTGAAGTAATAACTCGTTAATCGCCCCCACCAATCCCATCGAGGTGAGCAAGGGCAACGATTGCAACTGTGGATACTGTTGCTTGACGACTTCCATAATCATCACCAAAATTTGGGAAAACTGGCTCAACACTTGCCGGCGAACCCGTAATCCTTCTGCACCGGCCAACAAGCTTTCGATATACAAAATCCGCATATATTCGGGCTGTGCTTGCATACATTGCAAAAACACCCGCACGCCAAGGCTCAGCTGCTGTCGCCAATCTAAAGACAGATGCTGAGGATCTTGCAAAGCTTGATAGACACTCTGCAAGGTTTGCTGGCTCGTCTCATGATAACACTGCAAAAAACAGGCTTGTTTGTCTGCAAAATGCTCATAGAAGGTGCGTCTAGACACCCGCGCAGCAGCGACTACATCAGCGACTGTGGTGGCCGCATAGCCTTTTTGTGTAATGACTTCCGCCATTGCGACAAGCAACCGCTGTCGATGAGGGTTGCAATGGTCTGTCGACATCCTTTCGTCCTAAAATTTTTTTGTGCTGGCTCTTGCCAATGGTACATGACCGTACCATACTAGCACTCAGTTGGTACATCATCGTACCACAAAACGCGAAACAAAATGTGCGGCAAGCCCGAAGTCGATGTCTAGGCAAAAAATTTTGACATTCAAAATCGACAACGGCCTGTCAAAGCAACAAAAACGACTGGAGTGATCCACGATGCACCTCGCGATTTTTGGGTTTGGAGTCGAACCATTGCGTTCTCCTGTTCAAGGAGATCAATCATGACCGTGGCTGTGTTTAGCTTTAAAGAGCGCTTTCAACAGGTGTCCACACAATTGCTCGGTCAACTGCCTAGCCGTCTTCAATTGATGTTGGCCGGCGGAAGTCCGATTCGTCAGGCGGATCGTACCTTGAGTAGTCAACTTCAATTGCTGTATAGCCTGATGGATGAGCAACCGTGCTTTAATCCGCGTGCTTCCGATGAACTTGAGCGCTCACGGCGACGTTTTCGCAATCTAATGCTGATGATGGCCGGTCAACCGCTCGATATTTTTCATCACGAAGATTTCACCATTGAATTGCCCGACCGCCAATTGCCAGCGCGTTTATATCAGCCTTTTGATTCGGTAGAGCCACTGCCCACCTTGTTGTTTTTGCATGGGGGTGGCTTTGTGATGGGTGATTTGGATACCCATGACAGCATTTGCCGTTTGCTATGTGCGCATGCAGGCGTTCAGGTGTTGGCGCTTGATTATCGCCTCTCCCCCCAATATGACTTTCCGGCTGCCTTGCACGACAGTGTCGAAAGCTGGCAATGGGTGTTACAGCATAGTGATCTGTTGCATGCGGATCCTCAGCATTGGATGATTGGCGGCGACAGCTCCGGTGCCACCCTCGCACTAGCCACCTGTCAGGCACTGCGTGATTTGGCGGTGACACCACCAGTCTTGCAGCTCTTGCTCTATCCAGGGTTACAAGCCGCTGCGCTTGATCCGTTGTTTCTCAATGAGGCTGACCGTTCGTTTTTTACCGCCCTAAATCGGCAAGATCATGGCATCTACGACAATATGCGCGATTTGCTAC
>CALFYA010000063.1 GCA_937952925.1 uncultured Moraxellaceae bacterium | reverse complement strand
TGCGTTGGTAGTATTTCAGCACTTTTTGCTGGGCTTGGCAGACAGGGCACCACGGTGCATTGACTTCCACCAAAATCAGCTTGTTTTGCGCTTGTAGGGTTTTGAAGCGATCTTCATTGTACGGCTCTGCCCAAGCTGCCGACATCGACAGTAAGCACAACATCAGCATCGCGATCAGGCGATGCGTCATCGTTTTCAATGAAAAAATTGCTGGGGAAACAGCAGAAATGGACATGGTTTTGACTCCACCAATGAGAATTAACGCCTGTTCCTGACGCCTTAGACACGAATAACACAGCTTGTGTTACATGCCCACCCACAATAGACGAAAAAATCGTGAGCAAATGGTTGAATAGAGCAAAACCTATCCGCCACACCACAAAAATCGGTATAGTCGGAGCACGCTTAATCGTTAGATTCGATGTTTGACACGATGAATATTCTCGTCACGGATGATCACCCTTTATTTCGCGATGCCCTGATGCGTGCGGTGCATCACGGTGTACCACAGGCTCAAGTGCATGGTGCTGCATCGGTTGCAGCGATGCAGGTGGAGCTAGATGTGCAAGTGCCAGATTTGTTGCTGCTCGATTTGCATTTGCCCGATGCTTCAGGATTTTCCACTCTGATCCATATCCGCGCACAGTACCCTACCTTACCGGTGATTGTGGTGTCTGCCCACGAAGAGCCGGTGATTATCCAACGCGCATTGGTGCATGGTGCAGCGGCATATATCCCCAAATCGTCTACGCCTGAGCAAATGATTGCCACCATCCAAACCGTAGTGTCAGGTGATGATTGGCAGCCACGCCAACCGTATCCGCATCATCCGCCCAAAGAAGAGCTCGATTTGGCCGACCGCCTGCGCGAATTGACCCCGCAGCAATTTCGGGTGCTGCTGATGCTCGCCGAAGGCCAGCTCAACAAACAAATCGCCTACGCGCTGAATGTGTCGGAAGCGACCATCAAAGCGCATATGACCGCGATTTTTCGCAAATTGGGCGTGGGCAACCGTACCCAAGCCGTGCTTGCACTACATAGCCTTGATGTCGAGCAAATCCGCATGAGCTAGCGGCTGTTGACCAGATCCACAGGGCATTGCGGCGAAATGAGCACAATTGCCCTGTTTTTTTTGGCCTAATCTTTTAGGGTAAGTCGGTATTAGTGATCAGGACATATCTCGATGAGCAACACCGACAGCTCAAGCATTAGTTTTACCGCCTATTACACTGGTGAAGTGTGGCGACAACACGGTTTGTCAAATCCGATGTTTGCTACCACCACAGGTCGGGTGCTGTATGGCTTAGGTCGTCCAATTGAGGCCACCGTGACCGCACTCGCAGGTGCGTCGATCCGTACCACCTTATTGCAGCGCCATCAGTTGATTGATGCGGTGGTCAAGCGAGCCATCCGTGAGCAAGGCATCACCCAAATCGTGGAGATTGCTTGTGGGTTGTCGCCGCGTGGGGTGCGCTTGTGTGCTGAATTTCCAGATGTACAGTATATCGAAGCCGATTTGCCCGCGATGGCAACGCACAAACGCCAATTGCTTGAGCAACATGGCATGCTCAGTCGCCGTCATCGGGTGGTGAGCATCAATATTTTGGAAGAAACCGGCTCGCAGGCACTTGATACCGTGTTTGCCGCACTCGATCAAACCCAAAAGACCTTGGTGATTACCGAAGGGCTGGTCAATTATTTCGCCCTAGAGGTGATTACGCCATTTTGGCAACGCTTGGCAACCGCGCTCAAACGCTTTCCGGCAGGCGCGTATGTGACCGATTTGTATCCCAATCTGACATGGCATCCGTTTGTACGGCTGTCCAATGCGTTTAAGCAAGGTTTGGCCATCGCCACCCGCAGCTCGGTGACTTTGCATTTTGAGCATCATCAAGCGATTGAGCAGGGTTTTGCCCGCTGTGGCTTTGCCCAGACCACCGTGCATCTGCCGGAGAGTTATTACCATATTTTGCCGATCCCCACCTCACGGGTAGCCAGTTTGGTACGGGTGGTGGAAAACTGGGTCTAACGACCAACGTGCATTTTGTCCGATCAGTACAATCCGTGATGTGTTTCGCGGATTGTGATTAGGTGTATAAAGAAGACAACAAGGACGATGACGACCGTATCATCATGAATACACCGATTTATGTGTTGATTTCTGCAGTGGTCGCAGGTTTGATTTTTGTGGGGTATCAACAGTGGATCTACCAGCCGGTAGATTTGCAAGCATTGGCACAGCAAATGGATCGTGAGCTGCCGATTCCACACCAAACGACCCAATATCGACTCGAACCGATTGGCAATGATCGTCAAAATATTGTGGCCAAACAGTATTTGCGTTTGGAGCAAGGGATCAATTTGCCCCCTGAGATACGCGCCGAAAACCAACAAATCTTTGAGCAAGTGTTTTGCCAAGTGGTGGTGTCCAAAGTGGGATTGGTGCAACAAATGCAGAAAGAAAAGCGCAATTTTTTGGTGAAATACTACAACGCCAAAGGGGTGATGTTGGAAACATCGACCATTCAACCCCAAGCCTGTTGGCGAAAAGGTTGGTAGTGATGTTGTTGGATGATGAGTTGGAACAGACGATGTTGGACTAAACGTGGGCGACACTGT
>CALFYA010000062.1 GCA_937952925.1 uncultured Moraxellaceae bacterium | reverse complement strand
AGCCAAAAAACGCTACGCTCAAATTACTGACCTGCGCGAACCGCTCGAACGTAGTAGCCACTGCCCTTATTGTAGTCGTCCGTGTAGCCGTAGCCGAAGTTCACGTACCACGCGTAGTTAACGCTGCCCGCAATGGGAGACGCCGACCAATACCCCTCGCTTACTGTATTTGGAAAAAATGTACTGTTGATCGCTGGCTCAAAACAGGCTTTTTCGGTCAGTGATTTTAGCTCCCTGATGTTGGGTAGGCGATAGCCATTGCCCACTGCTTTTGCTTTGGCCAGTGCCTCTGTCCATGTGTGCGTGCTGGCAGCACCGGTGCAGGCTGTGCCGTTCCATGTTTGGCCAAGGCTGCAACGCTGCCAGATCAAGCCAGTTTGTTTATCCAACACTTCACTGCCACCACTGCCCATCACCAACTCATAGCGGCTATCGGGCGCGGTGCGCACGATGTTAGGGTTGCAGGTTTGCGCCTGTGCTGCCGACACTATGCACACGGTTAAAGTCAAATAAATAAATTTTTGCATGTTCATCACTCCAAATTCTTAAAAAACGCTTTTAGAACTTCAAACGGTGTGCAAAGCACTCAAGCAAGAGCCAAAAAGGCAAATTACTGACCTGCGCGAACCGCTCGAACGTAGTAGCCATTGTTCTTATAGCCGTAGGACGTGATGCCGTAGCCGAAGCTCACGTTCCACGCGTAGCCATAGTGGCCCGCATAGGGAGACGCCGACCAATAGAGGTCACTTCGTGTATGACTAAAAATTGGGTTGATACTAGGATTGACGCGACCAAAATCCACAATACTGCTTAACTCTTCTTCGCTGGGCATGCGCCAATCGCTGTAGCCACAGTAGTTAGCAGCATTCAGTGCCGCTACATAGGCTTGCGTGTTGCATTTGCTGAGGCTGTTGCCACAGGTGCTTTCGGTGTATGTAGTGTCGTAGTCGCGGATGTCTTGATAGCCCTCAGATCCGCCGTTGGTTGCGCTATCCGTGCTATACCAAGTGTAACTCCAGTCTTTATCACGCAAGCCACCATCATCGGTTTTTTGCTCCCACACCAGCCCCGTCACATTGTCTTTTACACAGTCCGCACCGTTTTGCGTGAGCAGTGTATAGCTCATTTTCTGGCCTGCTTGCACTTCACCATCTTGACCAAGGCCATACAACGCGCCCAAAGCATCGGCAGTACACAACAGGCCGTTGGTGGTTTCGTTGCCACACGTCGTAATACCTGTTTGGGGGAGTTTACGGGCGATCATAGGCGTGGAAACCGTTGCTTTTGCCATCAACTCAGCCGCCGCCAATGTCTTGGCATCGCCTGCCTGATTGGCGGCAATGCTGCACTCACCTGCTTGGAGGGCGGTGACTTGATTGCCAGACACGCTGCAAATGCTTGGTGTTTTGCTGCTATACACCACCGCAAGCCCGCTACTGGCTTTTGCTGCAAGCGTGACTTTTTCACCCACGGTCATCGCTGGCAAATTTAGCCAACTAATGCTTTGGCTGGCTTTGTTTTTGCAGACATTTGCTTCCAAATATTGCGAGGCAGTACATTGCGGTGTGTTGGCAGTGTTCGCACCACCATCGCCGCCGCCGCCACCACAACCAACCAAGGCCATCGCTGCGCCGAGTCCTATCATTTTTTTCAACATACATCCACTCCAATTCAGACTTCTCTGTGTCACATCATTTTGGTTGCTGTACTCTAATCGCTTTAAACCACCAATCCAATCGACTTGTGTGCTTTTTATCGCAAGGCCGCCTCAATCAACGTCTTCGTATACCCCGTCTGCGGCGCTGCAAACAACGCGGTGGTGTCTTGCAGCTCCATCACCTTGCCCAAATGCAACACCAACACCCGTTGGCACAGCGCCCGCACCACCGCCAAATCATGACTAATAAACAAATAGCTCAGCCCGTCTTCCCGCTGCAATTTGCGCAAGAGTTGCACCATTGCCCGTTGCGTGGTGCGATCCAGCGCCGAGGTCGGTTCATCCAAAATCAACAGCTTCGGCTGCATGATCAGCGCACGCGCCAAGGCCACCCGCTGGCGTTGCCCACCAGAGAGTTCATGCGGATAGCGATCGGCAAAGCTGGCGGGTAGCTCCACTTTTTGCAAGGCTTGCTCCACCGCTTGCCGCCGTGCGCTGCGGTTGGGCAACCGTGCTTCCACGCCTTCACCCACAATTTGCTCAAGGGTAAAGCGTGGGTTGAGGCTGCCAAACGGGTCTTGAAACACCATCTGAAACCCACTGCGCAGTGGACGCAATTGCTTTTCGGGTAAGCCGCTCAAGGTCTGCCCCGCCAGCACAATCGTGCCTTCACTGGCAATCAGCCGCGCCACCGCCAAAGCCAGCGAGGTTTTGCCTGAGCCACTTTCGCCCACCACCCCCACCGACTCGCCAGCATGGATGCGCAAATCCAGCGGCTCCACCGCCTCCACATAACCGCTAATCCGATTGAGCAAACCAGTTTTGATCGGGAAGCGTACCCGCACTTGGCGCAAATCCAGCAACACCGGCGCATCAGGGCGCGGCGGCTCATGCTCACCAAACTGATGATCCAGCAAATGCTGGGTGTAGTGGTGCTGCGGATTGGCAAACAGTTGCGCGGTCGCGCCTTGCTCCACCACCACACCTTGCTGCATCACCAGCACTTGATCGCTATAGCGGCGCACCAAATTGAGATCGTGACTGATCAAAATCAGCCCCATCTGCCGCTCGCGTTTGAGCGAGTCGAGCAAATCCAGAATTTGCGCTTGCAAGGTCACGTCAAGCGCGGTGGTGGGTTCGTCAGCAATCAAGATCTCAGGATCTAGCGCCAAGGCCATTGCAATCATCACCCGTTGCCGTTGTCCGCCCGACAGCTCATGCGGATACTGCTTGAGGCGACGCTCCGGCTCTGGAATGCCCACCTGCGTGAGCAAGCTCAGCACCTTTTGCCGCGTATCGGCTTTGGACAACCCCGACAGCCGTAGGCTTTCCCCCACTTGCTGCTCCACCGTATGCAAGGGATTGAGCGCGGTCATCGGTTCTTGAAAAATCATGGCGATGCGTTTGCCGCGTACCTGCCGCCATAGCGGATGATCGGGCTGACCGTGTAGCTCACTGAGCGATTGATCACCGAGCATAATCGAGCCAGTTTGCTGGAGCGTGGGTGCCAGTAAGCCCATCACCGCCAGCGACGACAGCGATTTACCAGAGCCACTTTCCCCTACAATCGCAAGGGTTTGCCCTGCATCCAAGGCAAACGACACGCCATTGACCAAGGTTTTTTCTCGGCTGGCAATCACCAATTGCTGCACGCGCAGCAGCGTATTAGCGGCGTGGATCGAAGGCATCACGAGCCGCCTCCCCAATAAAAATCAAAACCGACAGCAATATCGACAGGGTAAAAAATCCCGATAACGCCAACCACGGTGCATCCAAATTGTTTTTGCCTTGGGTCATCAGCTCACCAAGCGATGGCGAACCCGGTGGCAAGCCATAGCCCAAAAAGTCCAGCGCGGTCAGGGCGGTAATATTGGCGGTGAGAATAAATGGCAACTGCGACAAACTCGACGACAACGCATTGGGCAAAATATGCCGGAAAATAATCTTGCTATCCGAGGTGCCAAGCGAACGCGCCGCTCGCACATAATCAAAATTACGCGCCCGCAAAAACTCCGCCCGCACCAAGCCGACCAAGCCCATCCAGCCAAACGCCAACATAATGGCAAACAGCCAATAAATACTGGGGCTAAACATGCTGACCAAAATAATGATCATAAACAGTTGGGGCAAGCCACCCCACACTTCCAAAATCCGCTGCCCCACCAAATCGACCCAGCCGCCGTAGTAGCCTTGCAGTGCACCCACCACCACGCCCACAATCGAGCCTGCAATGGTCAGCCCCAAACCAAACAAAATCGACACGCGCAGACCATATAAAATCCGCGCCAGCACATCGCGGCCTTGATCATCGGTACCCAGCCAGTTTTGTGCCGAAGGCGGTGAAGGCACCGGCACCGCCAAATCTAGATTGGCGGTTTGATCAGCAAAACGCACTGGCGGCCACAGCATCCAGCCCTTGTCGTTGATCAGCTGCGCCACCACCGGATCGCGGTATTCGGCCTCGGTTTCAAACACCCCACCAAAGGTGGTTTCGGGATAACTGACCAGCACCGGACTATAAAAACTGCCCTGATAACGCACGAGCAGCGGTTTGTCGTTGGCGACAAACTCCACCCCCATCGACAACAGCAAGATCAGCAAAAACACCCAAAAGGAATAAAATCCCAACCGATGCTCTCGAAAACGGCGCAGCCGCGCCCGCATCACCGGACTCATACTTGCCCCCGTTGCGAGAAATCAATCCGTGGATCAATCACCTGATACAACACATCACTGATCAATTGCAGCAGTAATCCCACCAAGGTAAAAATAAACAGCGTGCCAAAAATCACCGGATAATCGCGCTGTTGTACTGCCTCAAAACCGAGCAGCCCCAAGCCATCGAGGTTGAAAATAATTTCAATCAAGAAATTACCCGCCACAAAAATCCCCACCAAGGCGGCTGGCAAGCCTGCAATCACCACCAACATGGCATTCCTAAACACATGCCCATACAACACGCGCCGCTCGGTCAGCCCTTTGGCGCGCGCGGTCAACACATACTGCTTACTCAGTTCTTCCATAAACGAAAACTTGGTCAGATAGGTCAGCCCTGCAAAGCCACCAATAGTGATGGCCGTCAAAGGCAATGCCATATGCCAAAAATAATCTTTGATTTTGTCGAGGGTGCTCAATTGCTCAAAGCCTTCAGACACCAAGCCTTGCAGCGGAAAGATTTGCCAATAGCTACCACCCGCCAACAATACAATCAGCAAAATGGCAAAAATAAAGGTGGGAATTGCATAGCCCACCACCAACAGCACCGCGGTGGCACGATCAAAAAACTGATGATGGCGGATGGCTTTTTTGATGCCCAGTGGAATCGAGATCAGATAAATCAGCAAGGTGCTCCACAACCCCAAAGACACCGTGACCGGCATTTTTTCGAGGAGTAACTCGGTGACCGGTTTGTCTTTAAAAAAGCTTTTGCCAAAATCCAGCGTGACATAACCCTTGAGCATCAACCAAAAGCGTTCATGTGCCGGTTTATCAAAACCATATTGGGCTTTGATTTGCTCAATCATCTCAGGGGTCAAGCCACGGCTGCCCTGATAACGGTTGCTATCAGCACTCATGCTTTGGGCTTGCTCGCCCTCACCTTTTGCGCCCTTGGTGGCTTGCTCAATCGCTTGCTCGACAGGGCCACCGGGTGCGGCTTGGATAATCACAAAATTGGTCAGCAAAATCAGAAATAAGGTGGGAATGATCAGCAGCAAACGCCGCACAATATAAGCCGCCATACCTGATCCTTGTTCAATCGTCCACGAAATCCGTCCTCACCACGACCACGTTGGCGTTTTGGTGAGGATCAGGGTCTAATCTGCTTTATTTAAGAATTTTGCCACCCGTGCACTGCCTGCCGGATTGCTCCACCAATAATCCAAACCCAGCGCATATTTGGGCGCACGCGCAGGCCGTGCAAACTCATCCCAATAGGCCAAGCGATAGGCCGGTAAACCATACATGGGCACAGCGTAATAGCCTGCACGCAGCACCCGATCGAGTGCACGGGTGATGGTGATCAGTTGCTGGCGCTCGTGGCTACGGGTGAGCTGCTCTAGCAATGCATCGACCACAGGGCTTTGGATGCCAATCGAGTTGGGGCTGCCGTCTTCGCGTGCGGCCATACTGCTCCAATAGCCCATTTGCTCCATCCCCGGCGACAACGACTGCGGAAACTGATCAATCACCACATCATAATCAAAGCGGCGTCCGCGTTCGATGTACTGCGGAATATCCACCATGCGCACCGACGCTTCCACGCCTAAGCGTTTGAGATTACGCACCCACGGCAACAGCACGCGCTGCAAGGCTTCTTCATAGGTCAGCACTTCCACCGTAAATGGCTGACCCTTGCCATCCACCAAACGACCGCCCTGATAACGATAACCTGCCGCGAGTAGCAATTGCCGTGCTTTGAGCAAATTGGCGCGGTTAAAGCCACTGCCATCACTCGCTGGCGACTGCCACGGCTGCAATACCGCTTGTTGTTCGGTGGCCGATAGCTTGGGCAACAGTGGCGATAACAGCTTCATCTCGTCGCTGCTCGGTGTGCCGGTGGCGGCCAGTTCGCTGTTGTGCCAATAGCTGTGCAAGCGCTCATAGCCTTTATTAAAAATGGCTTTATTCATCCATTCAAAATCAAAGGCCAAGGTAAGCGCTTGGCGGGTGCGGATGTCTTGAAATTTGGCGCGGCGCAGATTCATCACCAAAGCTTGCATCGCCACCGGATTTTGGTGACGGATTTGCTCTTTTTTCACCAGCCCTTGTTTGACCGCTGGAAAATTGTACAGCACCGACCATGTACGCGCTTTGTTTTCTTGGCGTAGGCGATACTGTCCTGCTTTAAAACCTTCAAAGGCAATTTCGCCACTGCGGTAATAGGTGTATTTGATTTGGTCAAAGTTGTATTTGCCCCGATTGACCGGCAAATCTTTTGCCCAATAGTTGGGATCACGCTGATAGGTAATCATCCGACCCGCTTCAAAGCTTTTGATTTTGTATGCGCCACTGCCAACCGGTACTTTAAGCGACACCTCATCAAACTTGCGATGTTGCCAATCGGCTTGTGACAAGATGGGGACTTCACCGACCGTGAGGGCGATTTCGGGATTGTCTTTGCGTTTGAACAAAAACTTCACGGTACGCGCATCAAGCGCTTCGACCCGATCAATATCACTCAAATAGCTACGTAGTGCTGGTGAGCCGTCTTTGAGAATAGTGCGAAAGGTAAACGCCACATCTTGCGCCGTCACCGATTTGCCATCGTGAAAGCGTGCGTTGCGATTGAGGTGATAAATCACCCATGAGCCATCGTCGGGATCTAAGGTGATGCGCTCGGCCAGCAAAGGATAACGCGCAAATGGCTCATCAAGTGAGGCCACCGTCAGGCTATCGTACAGATAATCTAAGCCTGCTGCCGCTTGGCCTTTGTTGATCAGGCTATTGAAGCTATCAAAATTGCCCATCGCCGCTTGGCTGAGCATGCCGCCTTTGGGCGCTTGCGGATTGGCATAGGGAAAATAGGGCGCGTCCGCATACAGCGGACGGTCATTCAAGGCGACAGCGGTGTGGGTGATCGGTGCGGCTTGTCCTTGCACAACCAGACTAGCGAGCACCACACCGAGTAGGCATGGTGATGAGCGCAATCGCATTAGCGGTCAGTTCCGTTCTTTGGATTGGGTACGCTGAGGGTATCACCTGCTTGTAGCTTGGCGTCTGTTGGAATTTCATTAAGTTCAGCCAATTGCGCCAAAGTCACCCCGTGTTTATTGGCGACGCGTGCCAAGGTATCGCCACGGCGTACCACATAATCAACGGTCTTTGGGGCGAGTTCGGTCACCTCGATGTTATCGCCAACCCGTACCATGGTACTGGCAGGAATGCCGTTCATCCCTGCCAATTCATTGATATCGACCTCAAACTTACGCGCAATACTGTTGAGGGTATCGCCGCGTTTGATGGTGTAGCTGGTGGTGGCGGTTTTGCTGCGCTTTTTGTCTTTGCTGTCGGCTTTGGCTTGGGTTGCGCTGCTGTCGATGTTGGCACCTGCTGGCAATTTGATGGTGTCACCGAGTTGTAGCATGCGGCTGGCGCTGGTGCCATTGAGCTTGGCCAGTTCATCGCCGGTGGTATCGAGTTTATTGGCCAGTGAGTTCCAGCTATCGCCGCGTTTGACGGTGTATTCGGTCAACTCTGGTTCGGCTTTGCGTTTGGATTTGCCTTTGGCTTGCTCCACCTGTGCAGGCACTTTCATGCTGTCGCCGGCACGG
>CALFYA010000061.1 GCA_937952925.1 uncultured Moraxellaceae bacterium | reverse complement strand
CAAATCGAGATTCGTGAGGGAAATATCTGCCCGAAGGCTGCTTTCGTTGGTTTGCCCACCCGAACTGACTAGGCTCACAGTGCCAAAATCGATACTACTAAAATTGGCACTAATCAAATTAACCAAGCCATCCATATTGGGACTGCCACTGCGCTCACTGCCGAGTGCAAAACCAATTTGCAACGGTGCTGCGAGGCTCAAATCGATGCCATTGGAAAATTGCATCATTTGCACTTCGGTGCTGCCTTTGACGATACTACCCGTGACTAGACGATCTGCTCGCAGTGCAATGTTGGCAACATCGAGCTTGATACGGCTAACATTGGTAGGCAGTGCGAGGTGGGCATAGATCATGGCCTCACCGCCCGTGCCTGCTGCACCATCGGCATCAATTTTGAGGGTGATTGGGCTTTGACTACGAGTACATGCACCGACGGTATTGGTACAAAACAATACGCCCGAGTTGGTATTGAAATTGGTCACTACACTGGCAGGGCCGGTATAAGCAATCGGTGTACCGCTGTCATTATTGATGGTTGTAGAAAATCCATCACCATCGGTATAGGCAATTTCTTGCATGCCAATCATGCCCTTCACGCCGCTTGCTGCCGGAATAATAGAAATCGTCAACCCATCCTGACCTGTTGTTTCAGACAGCTGTTGATCGTCCAGACTTTCAAGTGCCAATACAGATGAATTGGCAAGGCATAACAACACTAATGGAAACAGTTTTCTCATTCGGATCTTCCTTGCGGTCGTAACCGGAACGCTTCTCAGCGGATTCGATACAACGCGGGGTCATATCGCAAGATAAACTTACTCTGAACCAAGGTTCAATTTGTCGTGAGGATGTTGATAAAAAGGCTCAGCGTCTTACAACACCGAGCCTTTTTGTCAGATCAGCCGATCGGAGTGATCAGCCGGTGATCTTAGTGACCGCTGATGGCGATTTGTGCGCCAACCATGTCCAGACCAACGATTTCTACGTCACCAATAGAAGCGGTTGTGTCAATGTTGACGCCAGCAACAGCTGCTGCACCACCCAATACTACGTTGGACAGCATAATGTCAGTTTTGGTACCACCCACGGTCAGGATCAGACCGTTTGCACTGACGTCGATGTCAGTAGCCAAGGTCAGGTTTGCACCGTTAGCGGAGTCACGGATCAGGATCTCACCAATGGTGATCGAGCCACCTGTGGTGCCGAGTTTAGCAGCTTGAGGTGCAACATCACCAGCATCATCAAAGTCACCGTCAGCTGGGCTGCTATTATCAACGCCAGCAATTGCTGCTGCTGCTGCAACACCTGAATTGTCGTCAAGGCTCAAGCCAGTGATACTGATACCGTTTGTTACCGAACCACTGAGTTTGATCATCGTGGTCGCGTTGCCAGTACCTGTGCTCCCCGCCTGAACTTCATTACCCAACTGAATATTCATAACCGCACCACCGAGTTTCACATCGATGGTATCCAGAATATGTGAGTTTTTGGTCAACACACCACGGACGGAAGCAGCGCTCGCTGAAGTACGGTTCGAAGCAGCCACGCCAATGTCACCAGTACGGATGACCAATTCGGATGGCAGAGCGACATTGACGTTCAGGAATGCATTACCATTACCAGCACCAGCACCGTTACCATCGGCATCAATTTTCACAACAATTGGTTGGTTACCAGCAATCGCAAAACCATCAAGGGTGATCGCACCGCTAGTGTCACTACCACCATCAGCAGCAGCCAGACCGTCATTATCGTGTACATAGATGTGATCGATTGCGATCACACCACCTGCGCCGGCAGTCAGACCACTGAATGCTTTAACTGGTGGTTTGATGGTCAGGGTGATACCATCTTGACCAGTGGTAGCACTGAGTTGGGTGTCGTCAAGAGCTTGCATAGCCATTGCGTTGCCGCTAACAGCGATTGCAGAAACCAGAGCGAGTTGGGTGAACAGCTTCATTGCACTCTCCTAAGAGTCGGTATTGTTTTTGCTGCTACGATCACGAGCATGCTAGAGAATGGTTCCCAGCGATCTGTGCTCGGTGACTTTTTGTAGCGTGTCCAGCAGTGTCAAAAGTACAATGTGATTTTTCCGCTCGCAAGTGCTTTTTAGGTTTTTTGTGAAATGTCCGACAAACGGCCTGACGATTGCGTTTAATGGTTGTTTATTGCTCACCATCACAAAATACATTATTTTTTAGTCAGATAGCGGTCAAAAATTGCTGTATTTCTTGTTTTTCGGATGTTTTCTATGCGCAATTCTGCTCCCCAAAGAGTGTTACATCATGTAAATGAAGCACTTCTTTTCGCAAGATTGCGCACATATTTTGGGCTGATTTGGCTACACGATCACCAAAATGATGTGATTGGTATCGCACCAAAATGGTTGGTTTTGCAGAAAAATGAATTATCGCTCACCTTGTTTGAGCGCCAAAATCCAAACCTGACCTATGCCCAATCTGCACCAGATGGCTCCCTCGATGGATTTTTGTGCCAACGATGGCAACCCATGTCCTGTGCCTGCTCGACGGATATCACCTTCACTGGGGGACTCATGGGCATGATTGGTT
The DNA here is from genome assembly GCA_937952925.1 of uncultured Moraxellaceae bacterium. Lineage (GTDB taxonomy): Bacteria > Pseudomonadota > Gammaproteobacteria > Pseudomonadales > Moraxellaceae > CALFYA01. The sequence goes on along the minus strand of CALFYA010000061.1, from coordinate 1,293 downwards.
ATGATCATGCCACCCTGCAACATGCGATTGCGGCACCTACCCGCACGCAAGGTGTGGTGCACAGTGCGGTGGGGGAATATGATATTTTTTTGAAAAAACAGGATCAGGGGTGGGTGTTGTATGGGACGGATGATCCTGCGTTTGCGTCTTTATATGATGAGATTGAGCAACAGCTGTGCGCCCCTGCCCCATTGCTCCGGTTGGCACTCCACCACGTCATGCAGCCGCTTTGGAGTGACGCCCAGTATCAACAGGCCTTTGCGCGGGTACAGGCCTATCTACAAGCTGGCGATTGTTATCAAATTAATTTAACCCAAGCCTTTAGCGCACCTGTGCATGGTGAGCTGCTGGCTGCATTACCCAAACTTCACCAACTCACTCAAGCCCCCTATGCTGGCTATCTGCGGATTACCGCAGACGATGAGGTGCTCAGTTGCTCACCAGAGTTATTTTTGTCATTTGAAGCTGATCGACGAGTGGTGACACGGCCAATCAAAGGCACTCAACCACGCCATCAGGATATGGCGCAAGATGAAGCGGCCAAACAGCGATTAGCACAGTCAGAAAAAGATCAAAGCGAAAATCTGATGATTGTCGATTTGCTCCGCAATGATCTGTCTCGTTATGCACAACATGGCTCGGTCAAAGTCCCCAAACTATTTGAAATTGAAAGTTTTGCCCAAGTGCATCATTTGGTGAGTGACATTGAAGCGGTACGGCGAGCGGATGTAAGTAGCTTGGAGGTGTTGTTGCATGCCCTTCCCGGTGGCTCGATTACGGGTGCACCCAAAATTCGGGCGATGCAGATTATCAGTGAGCTTGAAGTGGCTGGGCGCGGCGCGTATTGCGGCAGTATGGGGTATCTGAATTATGATGATACCGGACGCTGGAATATTTTAATTCGTACCATTCAGCGGGCAGGCGATCAACTGAGTGTGTGGGCAGGTGGTGGGATTACCATTGCGTCAGATTGCGCGAGTGAATATCAAGAGTGTTTGGATAAGGTCGGCGCGATTTTGCAGACCTTAAATGAGTGGGTCTGCCCCACGACGGAGGCAGACGCATCCATTGATTAAACCAACTGTTGCAAGCGTGCGATCAGGCGGGCGTGTTGCTCGCTCGTGCCAATCGTGATGCGCAGATAGTCGCTGATGCGTGGTTTATTGAAATGGCGCACGATAATGCCGTCTTCGCGTAAACCTTGTGCCAGTTGTACCGCTGCATGCTGTGGGTGACGCGCAAAAATAAAGTTGGCGGCAGACGGTAAAATCTCAAATCCTAGGGCTTGCATCT
>CALFYA010000060.1 GCA_937952925.1 uncultured Moraxellaceae bacterium | reverse complement strand
GCAAACACCGAATAATCCACATAACGCCGATACACAAACGGGCGGGTCATCTTCATCAAGTGCTCGCCAGCCTGAGCACCGGTAATCGCCCGCGCCTTGATCCACGCATAGCGCTCCCACTCACGACCATGCTGCTGCAAATAATGCTCTAGCGCGTCATAGCTCAAGGCCAGCGCACTGCCATCGCCCCAAGGCCGCAGCCGCATATCGACCCGAAACACAAAGCCATCACCAGTCACTTGATCGAGCAAACGGATCACCGCTTGCCCCCAATGGATCATAAACTGCTGCACGGTCACGCATTTTTTGCCATTGGTTTCACCCGATTCATCAAAGGCAAAAATCAGATCAATATCACTCGACAAGTTCAGCTCATGCGCACCAAGTTTGCCCATGCCGATCACAATCAATTCTTGCACCCGACCAGAATCTTGCCCAATCGGCTCACCAAAGCGTGCAATCAGTGCAGGTCGAGCAAACGCCACCGCCGCTTCGATACACAAATCGGCAAAATCAGATAATTCGTGGGTGAGCTGCACCACATCGGTCAGTTGGTTGGCATCTTGCCAAATCCAGCGCAACATCAAACGGGCACGCAACTTGCGCATCGCGCTCATCCATGCCGATTCGCTGTCCACCTCAGACAAGGCCGCGGTAATCCGCGTAGCCAACTGCTCACGACTGAGCTGACCGACAAATTGGTCGATGGCATAATCTGCTGCGACCGCTTCGGTTTGCCGTGACCACACCTGATACACATAGTCACTGGCAAGGCGTGCACATCGGCCTTGTGGTGTGACAAAAATGCCATCAAACTGACTGATATCTACTAAATTTTGGCCTTGCATGACGGGTGTCTTCCTGCTTCACTGCATCTAGAATCTTCCTCCACCATAACCCATTTTGGGCATACAAATGAACGTCCCTCGTCAAAGTAATCATCGCCTATTGCCAGCCACCATTTTGGGTCTATCCCTGTCGGTGGGTCTGATTGGTGCCAGTTTGATTTTGAGTCATGGTGCACAGCAAGTGGCTGCCGCGCGTGAAAGTATCTCGGTCAAAGGCACCGCTGAAAAACAAGTGACCGCTGATCGCGCCCAATGGATCACCAGCCTATCCGTACAAGCCCCCACCATCGCCGAAGGTTTACAGCAACTGCAAGCGCAAACCGAGCAAGTGGTCAACGCACTTGCAGCAGACAATCTGGTGGGTGATCAGAAGTTTGAACTCTCGGCATGGTCATCGGAGCCGGTCTATCAGCGCCTTGACAATGGCTATGATGGCGCACTGGTGGGTTACAAAGTCACTCGGCAAATTGGCATCGTGCTCGGTGATGTGCAAAAACCCAGCACCCTCAACACTCGCGTTGAGCAACTGATTGCCGCCGGACTCAACCTACACGACAGCCGTGCGGATTATTTGGTCAGCAATTTGGAACAAATCAAACTGTCCTTGATTGGCGAAGCCACCAAAAACGCACATGATCGCGCCGTAGAATTTGCCAAGAGCGGTGGTGTGGGTGTGGGCGCGATGCAATCGGCGTCGCAAGGGATTTTTCAGATCCGCGCACCGCTGTCTACCGACGAAAGTGAGTACGGCGGCGAGTACGATACGAGCACCATCGAAAAAATCGCACGTGTCGTCGTCACAGTTGACTATTCGATCAAAGATTAAGTTTTAATCAACACTGTTTTCATCAGTACAGCAGAATCGTCCACTGCTGTGCTGCCATTGGCTTGATTTGAGATCAACGCAATGACAACAGTGCCTAGCTTATTGTCCCCAACGCTGCTCAATCGGCTGCAAACCCTCAATCCTGCCCTTGATGCCGATTGGGTAGACACCGTCAAAGCCGTCTTTCAATGTTTGCCCGATGCCCAAGCACTTGCCGTCGCCAATACCCAACTCAAAGCCAAATCGATTGTGTGGGATCCCAAACCCAACCATTTTGAATATGTGGGTGCCAAAAATCTCCGTGCGCTTGGTCACATCTCCTACGCACCCGAACTGAAAAACATGGTGAGCGAGCTTGAAAAAGCGACTCGTCATCTACAACAACTGCAAAAAATCGAACGAATTGCCGATTTGATTGATCGGATTTTGGATTATATCGACAGCTTTAAAGCTCAAATTGATGTGACGCTGCACTATCAATTGCATCAAGTCCGCAATGCGTTTTTATATCAAACCGCAGACTGGTTGAACGCTTATCCGTTTGGCTTACCAAGCCGCAATCATCGCGAACTAAACCACGCCCAGATCCGGCAATATTTTGCACAGGTATACGTCAAACAGATGGTGCAGCCGTATGAGTTTCGCAGCTTAAGCCCCAAAATGCTGGTGCATTTGCCGCATCGCTTTTTGCGCCAAACCATTGCTGCCCAAGCACAGCTGCGACAGTTTGAGGTGGTCGATAGCAAAGATTTTTACTTCTTGATTGGCAACAGCCACGAATATGGACAAAGTCAGTTTTCATTTCGCCGTTTTTTGCATGAAGATCAACCGAGTGGCACGCAGTTTTTGTATTTAAGCCATAGTGTTGTTCGTTACTTTTGGCCTGTCAAAAGTAAGGTAAAAACTCCCAAACTAAAACACCGCAGCCCAATGAGCTACGGTGTTTTTTCTTAACTGACCAGCATTACGATTTAGGGTTTGATTTTGGGATGCGCAAAGTGCAGCTGTCGATCACAGCCAAACGACACGACACTTTGGGTCAGGATGATACGCCCAAGTTGTTGCCAGCCGCGATCACTCGGATCGTGGGTGCTATCTGATACCCAAATCTCATAGCGCCAAGTCTGGATCTTCGGTTGAGGCAATTGCAACTCTTGGCGAAAATCCACCCCCTCAGATTTGGGTTGCCCTGCGACCGGTTTGATCATCAAAAACTTAGGCGCGTGGACTTTGCCCGATTCACCCAATGCTGCAATGGTCTCGACAGGACGATAGCCTGCATTGTCGTCTAACCCCCGAAAAGCGCGAGCCACTTGCAACGCCACCGGAATCGCGGCAAAGCGAAAGCCCAGCTTGGGCTGATTGGTCATCGCCACATCAAGATAATGATCACGCGGCGTCCCTGCGAGCACATCCGCGACAAAAAAATTGGCGGTGGGTACTGCCTGATTGGGCGTTTGGGTGGGAAATAACTTGCCTGCAAAGGCAAAGCCACGCGGCTCACCGCGCTTGGTTTCGGTCAGCGACACCGAGGCGCGTCCGATCAGCAGTGCGTTGGAGCCTTGCTTGAAATAACCGCTATAGGCACTGGGTTGATCAATCTGCCACATCCCTGCAAAACAGATCCCGTTACGGTGTAAGCGTTTAGTCAAATGCGGATAATAATCGGCTTGCTCTTGCAACGTCCGTGCTGCGTCTTGACGCAACTTAAATTGATCACCTTCAAAAAAAATCCGGCTGTCCACCACATACTGTGGCAATTGACCTTGCGCATACACTGCTGCCACCGCTCGCTCGGTTGCAGGTGGAGTGAGTGCTTGGCGAAACACCACGTCATACACCGACTCATACGACGACACCGCCGCCATACTCGCACTAGACACACACAGTCCTAGTCCCAACACCATCTGACGCATCATGTCACTCCACAACGTTTGTGGCAGTGTAGGTGATTGGCTGTGGTGCGTCTTTAAAAAAGACTGAGCGACACGCTCGCCAATGCCGCACCAAGTGCTGCACCCACCATCACATCGGTCGGGTAATGCAAGCCCAAAATCACTCGCGACAAAGCGACAAGCACCATAAACGGCAACATGATTGGCAACAACACCGGCACAAAGGATCCCAACATGGTGGTGATCAACACCGCATGTAAGGTATGCCCCGACGGGAAGCTAAAATGATCGAGTGGCCGCTCGCCGAGCATCACCGCTTGATGCACTTGATAGGGTCGTGGCCGCACGGTTTTGTGTTTGAGCAACTTGTATAGACCGAGTCCCACCGCACTGGTGGCAAGGGTTTGTCCAATCGCAGGGAGCACTTGTACACCCGCAACGGGAATCGCCACTCCCATCATGGCATACCAAAACCAGCCATCGCCCAGACGGCTGATCCATTTAAACGGGTGCAACACCGCACGCCGTGTCGAATATTGATTGAGGCGCAAACACCAGACCAAATCCCAGTGTTGAACCCGATGCAACGTCACTTGGATACGAGTCATCATACCCTCCTTTTTTTCTGGTTATTTTTTGATCATCATACGCGCATCCTGATCTTGCACCGCACAGACTGTCGAACAAGCGATGGCTTTTTGCATGGCTTGCTCCAGTGCAATCACAGGTTGCTGCCAACTCATGGCCGCCACACGTACACGTGCAGCCTTGCCCATTTCTGCCAAACGTAATTGCGGTGATAACTGCCGCATCAATTGCACAAATTGCGCTTCATCCCCCACATTTGCCAGCCAACCTTGTCGGTGATGTTCAACCACTTGACCGGCACACGCATCATCAAACGCGATCACTGGCAAGCCACTCGCCATTGCTTCAAGCACCACATTGCCAAAGGTTTCCACTTGGCTGGCAAAACAAAACACATCGGCACTGGCATAATGCGCCGACAGCTCACGCCC
>CALFYA010000059.1 GCA_937952925.1 uncultured Moraxellaceae bacterium | reverse complement strand
GCGCCAGCTTGGCTACGTTTGGGCACGCCCCACCAATCGCAGTGCTGCAAAAATCCCAAATCACTCAAACTATCGCCCCAACCGAGCACCGCACGTTGGGTGGGGTTGATCTGGGGCAGCAGGTACTCCACCGCCCGACGTTTGCTCACCACGTGTGGCAACAACGCCATCGTCCGCCCATTGATATGCACATAAAACTGATCCGGCCAATGCTGCTCGACCCAGTCGATCAATTCGGCAAAATACTGCTGTGTGCTTTGCTTGACCACCAGATAAATCGCGGTGTCTTGCTCTTGGGCAATCCATGTGCGCACGCCATCGATATTGGCACGTTGCACATGCTCCTCAATCATCTGCAAAAATTGTGCAAAGGGCTGCAAATCCTGCTGCATCTGCGCCCACCACACCGGTTCAAACTGCCGATCTGGGGTCAGAATCACTGCACCATGCTGACACACTGTCCACGAGCTAAATGGCAGTTGCACTCGCGCAAGGCCAGCCACACTACGCGCTGTCACCGGTACAATCTCGGTCGATTGCGACAGCCATTGCCAAAACTGCTGCTGCTGATCCGTCATCCAAGACAACGGCTGTCCGGCTTGATCAACCGTTGCCACATGGCGCAGCAACTCCACCGGCAGGTGTTTGGCCGTCTGAAAAATCGTATCGTCCAAATCCAGCAAGGTTAGTGGCTGCATACCGCCTCCTGCTCGCTCAAACTGATCACTTCAAGCTGTGGAATCCACGTCCACCACGCCGGATCAACGCTGTCGGTAGCGGTTTCAATCACCCAAATCACACGGTCGTAGGCACAAGGATCGACGTTGTAGATAAAATTGATCATGCCCAAACCGTATTGATCGGCAAACCGAAAAGCCGTGCGCACATCATGCCCCAGCGCAATCGGTGAGCGCGTTGTGGCTGCAAATTTGACCACTGCGCCTTGCGCCGCCAGCTGCTCCGCCAACACAAATGGCGCCCAGACCAACTCATTGCTACCGAGTACCAAAATCCGCTCACCGTGTTGTGCAGTCGCATGCAAGGTGGCATAGGGCGTCAAGGTCGGCTGGCGTCCCCAAGTTTGTTGACGGGGTAATGGCCATTCACCATGTGCAACGGCTGCCACGTCAGGCATGTGTGGTACAACTGCATTGGGGTGATCCTGCCACGACCATTGACCTTTCAGCAGACTAACCGCTTGATGCGCTAAGCCGTCAAAGTGCAATGGTGGCGCCCAATCCGCCAGCGTTGCGGTGATCACCTGTTGCAAATTGGGCAACTGCTCACGACGCAAGGCCTGTGCCAAATTGACAAAGGTTTGACCCGTCGAGGCTTCATCATCGACCAACACCAGTGTTTTGACCTGTACCAGCTGCGCTTGGATCAGCGGATCATCACTGCCATACAACAAATGCGCAGGGGCATGGCTATGCTCCTCACGAAACTCCGCCCACAGCGGCGCGTCAATCGGGTGACGGGTGGTCGCCAAATACAGCGTTTGCGGATAGCGTTGCTGCAACACTTGATGCACCCCCGCTGCCAAACCCACCGCCGTTTCAGCCATCCCCACCAATAAAATTGGTTCGGCTAACCCATCGGGGATTTGATTCGCCAAATCAGTAAACGCATGGCGCATGGTGGCAGGTGCGACCGGAATATGTCGCCCCAGCACTTTGGACACAAATAAAAATGCCCGTTTGGGATTAACCCGTTCGGCAAACCCCAGCAAATCTGCCAAAGGCCATGTCGATTCGGTCAGTTGCAGTGACAACACGCCACGGCTGAGTTCAATCTGGGTCATACGCTGCTGCACATCTGGTTGTTGCTTAACGGACACAATAAATCTGCCAAATCGAGGATTGCGCTTGTTTGACCAACTGCGGTTGCGTCAAGGTTGCCAAAGAAATTTTTCCGCTATTTTTGGGCGCATCAAACCCAATAGTGTCCAAAATTGCCCACATCAAATAATGTTTCACCGCAAAGTTCATATTTTGTGCATTGTTGAGTGACGAGGTGACCATACCAAGCACCTTGCCGTATTGATCCAGTAGGGGGCTGCCACTCGATCCCGATTGAATCGGCGCAGTAAATTGCAAGCGCCCAATATCTTCTTGATAGCCGCGCAAGCTCGAAATACAGCCCTGCGTCACCTGCAAATGACTGCCCATTACCCCCGACAGCGGATAACCCAGCGCAGTCACCGACTCGCCCAACTCTCCAGCATGGGTCGGATGAATCGGCAAATAACTGGGCAAATCCTGATCATCGACCAACAGCACCGCCACATCATTGGGGCGATCCATCGCGATGCATTGCACCCGTCGCCGCCCTTGCTGCGAACTGATTTGCATCTGACTGGCCTCATCAGCGACATGCGCACAAGTCAACAAATGGCGTGGGCTAATCGCAAACGCGGTGCCTGTCCATTGGTTGGGTTGATCATCGCTAGATGGATGACCCGATGAACCACCCGACGCCGATTCGGGGTGTTTTTCGTCGAGTGCCAACTCCAAACGCCGCCCCAGTGCCGCCAGCCCATAGCTAGAGCCTTCACCCAAGGCACGTACTTTCCACTGATCATTGCGCCGATATAGCTCGAGCACAATCATGGCGCTGTCGGTACAGCCTTGCAGTTGCGGCGTATATTGATGGGTTTGTGCAATCTCAATTTGGCAATTGACCATGCCCAGTGTGGTTTTACTGGCAAAACTATACAGCACCAACAACACGCTATGCGCCGATGCGGGCACTTGGTTTAAATCCATCTGCCAGCGCGCACCGTGCTCTATCGGGGTGGCTTGCGCCCATGCGGTCGATGCTTGTAAATAAGCGGGCGTGCCTTGTGGTTTACGTTGTTGATCCAGTACCAGCCAGACCAGCCCGAGCTGCTGTGCCAGTTGCTGCACACCGCTCACCAACACATCGACCGCGAGCTGTGCGCCAGACAACGCGGCATTGGCACCAAGGGTTAGTTGCATATATCCAGATCCTTCTGAGGGTGAATATGAACACTGGTGGTGATCGGACGCACCCACGCATGGGCTAACACTTGACTGGATGGCAACACCCAACCCAAGCGCCGACCGAGGGTCAACGCCGCCAAATTAATCCCCAAATGCTTGGTGTAACTCACCCCACCCGACGGACGAGCATTAATTTCCAAGACATGTTGCACGCCTTGCGCATCGCCTTTGGTTTGCAAATTGACCAAACCATCACAGCCAAACAACGCCAGCACCTGCCGCGCCAGATCCAGCACCGGATGCGTGGATGAGAGCTGCTGAGTTTTGTCGGCTTGCTTATCACGCACCACGGCGGCAACCATCTGACCGTGTTCACACACCGCATCAATCGAATACTCAGCACCACTCAAATACGGCATTGCCAACAGGGCTTTGGGCTGGGTTTGCGCCTGATAGGCCGCCACAAACTGTGCGGTATTGACACAACGCTCATCGGGTTGCAAAAAGCAGCGAAAGGTCGAAAGATCGTCGATCAAGCGCCAAAAGCCTTCACCAAAAATGCCTTGGACGGGTTTAACACACCAATCCACCTGTCCAAGAGTCTGCTCCAGTAGCGCCGTCAGCTCAGCCGCGTTTTGGATCAATTGTCCTTGCGCCACCGGAATACCCGCCGCTTGGCAACGGGTGGTAAAGGCAAATTTATTATCCATATCCTGCAAATCGGTCAACTG
>CALFYA010000058.1 GCA_937952925.1 uncultured Moraxellaceae bacterium | reverse complement strand
CTGCTGAAGTAGGTACGCCAGCTGAAGCCGCGCCAGTGGTTGCAGAAGCTGCTCCAGCCGCTGAAGCTGCACCCGCCGAAGCTGAAAAACCCAAAGTAGATCGTGGTGATACCGCGTGGCTACTGATTGCTACGGCATTGGTCTTGATGATGACCTTGCCGGGTTTGGCGCTGTTTTATGGTGGGATGGTTCGTAAGAAAAACGTATTGGGCACCATGATGCACAGCTTGTCGGCTGCTGCGGTGGTGACCATTGTCTGGGTGGTGATTGGTTATTCGCTGGCGTTTGGTAATGGCGTTTCAGAAGGCTTAGCCCCCTATATTGGTGGTTTTGACCGTATTTTGCTCAGTGGTGTTGCGGTAGATCAGCTGTGGACGGATGCTGCGGGTACGGCCTATACCATCCCTGAAACCCTGTTTATGGTCTTTCAAATGACCTTTGCCATTATCACTGTGGCGATTATGGCAGGTTCGTTTGCGGAGCGGATGAAGTTCTCTGCATTCCTCACCTTTGTTGCACTGTGGGTGGTAGTGGTCTATGCCCCGATTGCACACTGGGTTTGGCACGCTAAAGGCTGGTTGTTTGGTGCAGGTGCGCTCGATTTTGCGGGTGGTACCGTCGTCCATATCAACTCCGGTATTGCCGGTCTGGTCGCCGCATATGTGATCGGTCGTCGTGTCGGTTTGGGTCGTGAACCAATGGCACCGCACAACTTGGTGTTGACTGTGGTGGGTGCAGGCTTGCTGTGGGTGGGCTGGTTTGGCTTCAACGCCGGCAGCTGGCTCGGTGCAGATGGCCGTTCGGCGATGGCGATGGTGGTCACTCAAGTGGCAGCAGCAGCAGCAGCACTCGCATGGTTGGCTTCTGAGCGGATTGCACGTGGTCGTGCGTCGGTACTCGGTGGTGCATCAGGTGCGATTGCTGGTTTGGTGGCGATTACGCCAGCATCGGGTTATGTCGATGCGTCGGGTGCCTTGGTGATTGGTTTGCTGGCAGGGGTCATCTGCTTCTGGGGTACAACTGGTCTCAAGCGTTTGCTCAAAGCTGACGATTCGCTGGATGCGTTTGGCTTGCACGGGATCGGTGGTATCGCGGGTGCGATCCTGACCGCCTTCTTTGCAACTGAAGCGGTTACTGGTGGCGTGCCTGTTGTTCTGCCACTTGCACAACAATTGTGGGTGCAAGTCGAGGGTGTCTTGGCCACCATCGTGTACAGCGGCATCATGACCTTTATCTTGCTCAAAATCGTAGATGTGATCATCGGTCTGCGGGTCAGTGAAGAAGAAGAGCGTGAAGGTTTGGATGTATCACAACACGGCGAACGTGTCGAATAATCCTAATCATCCTCTTAATCTTTACAAACGGGTGCCATAGGCACCCGTTTTTTATACAAAAATTTCTTATTGATCACCGTTAAATATGTCATTATTTTCTTCATCATATTCGTTGATTCTGTTTTAGGACGACAGATCGCGGATTGTCTTTAATGAGTGAAAAGACATGTCTGATTTCCCTAGTGGTTTGACTCCCGTGCAAGAACAAGCACGGTTGCAAGCATTGGCACGCTATCGTGTGCTCGACACAGTGCCTGAACAAGCCTACGACGATGTTGTGCAAATTGCCGCCGCAATGATGCGAACACCGGTCGCCTTGATTGGTCTGATTGATCAACAGCGCCAGTGGTTTAAAGCGCGAGTAGGGGTGCAAGTCGAGAGCAGCCCACGCCATCAAACCATTTGTAATCGTCTGATTGATCAGCCACAGGCGGTGCTGGTCATTCCCGATACCCATCAAGATGCGTTTATTCAGCAATTCCCAGACAGTGTGCCCAATAACCAAGTGCGTTTTTACATGGGCGCTCCGCTGCTCACACCGGATGAACAGGTGATTGGTAGTTTATGTGTGGTGGATACCCAGCCGCGCCAACCTGAGCCTTATCAAGTGCATGCATTGGCGGCATTGGCGCGTCAGGTCATGCACTTATTAGAGCTACGGCAGCGTAACCACGAGATTTTAGAGTTGCTCGCCGAGCGCTCGGTGCAGATGCTCGAATTGTCGCAGCAGCAGCGCACCTTGCAAGCACACAACCAACACCTCAAAACCGCCAGTTTGACCGATGGTCTGACCGGACTATTTAACCGTGCAGCGTTTGATCAACAGGTGGCAAGTTTGTTTGTGCAATCCCAACAACAGCAGACACCATTGTCGGTCATGTTGATTGATGCCGATCATTTCAAATCCTACAACGATCAGTTTGGGCATGTGGCAGGGGATGAGGCACTGCGCCAACTCGGCAAAATTTTGCAGCAGACCAGCCGCAAAACCGATATCGCAGCGCGTTATGGTGGCGAAGAATTTGTGTTGATTTTGCCAGAAACCACAGCTGATGCTGCGCAGCAGATTGCAGAGCGTTTGTGTGAGCAAGTGGCTCACACGACGTTTGCCCATCGTGCGATGACGGTCAGTATTGGGGTGGCAACATGGCCGCAAGTGGGTCAACAGGCATCGATTACCGCCTTGATCGAAGCGGCTGACCAAGCACTCTATCGTGCCAAACGCCAAGGGCGTAATCAGGTGGCGCGAGCGCAGCCCACACAAAACCTCTGAACTCAGGCAGCAGATTTGCTAGACTCTGCCGCACATTGATTGTGTGGTTGAGGGGCGTGATGCATTGCCCGTTTTGTAATACGCCAGATTGTAAAGTGATCGACTCGCGCCTTGCGGCAGAAGGGCGGCAGATTCGCCGTCGCCGCGAGTGTCTGTCCTGCCAAGAGCGGTTTACCACCTTTGAAATCATTGAGTTGGTGATGCCACGGGTGATCAAGTCCAATGGGCAAATCCAACCCTTTGATGAAGCCAAGCTCAAGCGTTCACTGACCCTGCCACTGCAAAAACGTCCCATCACCAGCGATCAAATCGATATTGCAATTGCCAGAATCACTCAAACGCTGCGTAGCCTTGGCGAGCGAGAAATTCCAGCGCGTCGTATTGGTGAAGAGGTGATGCGCGTGTTGCGTGAGTTAGACTCAGTGGCCTATGTGCGCTTTGCGTCAGTCTATCGTGATTTTCAAGACGTGGCGGCGTTTAAAGATGCGATTGATCGCCTTGATGATCCTGAAGAAAAAGGAAAAACTGCATGACTGGCTCAGTGGATCAACTCACTACAGATCAACAGTGGATGCAACATGCGCTGACACTTGCGGCACGCGGTCAATACACCACCCGACCCAATCCAGCGGTGGGCTGTGTGATTGTCAAAGACGACGTCTGTGTGGGCGAGGGCTTTCATCCCAAAGCCGGTGAGCCACATGCCGAAGTGTTTGCCTTGCGCCAAGCCGGTGAGCAAGCGCGTGGCGCGACGGCTTATGTCACGCTGGAGCCATGCGCACACTTTGGCCGCACGCCACCATGTGCCAATGCCTTGGTACAGGCCGGTGTGGCGCGGGTGGTGATGGCGATTTTGGACACCAATCCGCAAGTGTCTGGTAAAGGCTGTGCGATTCTAGAAGCGGCTGGTATTGCCACCACGGTAGGCGTATGTGAAGCCGAAGCGCGTGCGCTCAACGCCGGTTTTTTGCAAGTGATGGCCGGCGGCAGGCCGTATGTACGCCTCAAAGTCGGCGCAAGCCTTGACGGGCGCACCGCGATGGCTTCGGGTGAATCCAAATGGATTACCAGCCCTGCGGCGCGTGCGGATGTGCAGCATGTTCGAGCGATCAGTGGCGCGATCATCACTGGTATCGACACGGTGCTCGCCGATGATCCACTGCTCAATGTACGCAGCACACCCGATGGCACACCACTGGAACTGATTCCACAGCCGCTGCGCGTGGTGCTCGATCGCCAAGGCCGCATGCCTGCCACCGCACAGATGCTACAGCAGTCTGAATCGGTGCTGTTGGTGGGAGCAAGTCAGGTCGATGGGGTGGAAACTTGGCCAGCCACTGATTTAGCCTCTTTGCTCATCCGTTTGCGTGATGAGAAAAACATCCGTGATGTGTTGGTTGAAGCTGGTGCAACCTTGAGTGCCGCGTTTTTGCAAGCTGGACTGGTCGATGAGCTAATCGTGTATGTTGCACCCACCTTGCTGGGGCAAAGCGCACGCCCGATGTTTGGCTTTGTGTTTGAGCAGCTGTCAGAGCAACTGCGTTTTGAATGGATTGATGTCACGCCTGTCGGTGCAGATTTACGCTTACGTCTACGGCCTATTCGTGAGTAATCTACACGCATGAATAGCGCGGTCTTGAGTTATCACAAACGTCGGCATGCCGCACGCACCACCGATGATTATGTGTTTCATCAACTTGTGCCGTATTTGGGCAACAAACGCCGCTTGCTGCCCTTGGTATTGTCGGCGCTTGAGCGCACTAAAACCTTGGCGCAAGCCGCCAATCCTCGCGCTCGCCCACCGATTTTTGTCGATTTATTTGCCGGTAGTGGCGTGGTGGCGCGTCTTGCCCGTCAATCGGGCTATCAGGTGATTGCCAATGATTGGGAGCCGTATAGCTTTGCGCTTAGTCATGCCTTGATGAGTTGCCAACAAGCGCCCAAATTTGCGGCACTTGGCGGCTATGAGCAAGCCTTGTATGAGCTGAACTTACTGGAGCCGATTGAAGGCTGGGTGACCCAGCATTTTTGCCCGCGCGATGATCGCACCTATAATCCTGCGCAGGATCGGCTGTTTTTTAAACGCCATAATGGTATGCGTTTGGATGCGATGCGTGAGCAGATTGCCCGCTGGCAAGTTGAGGGCTTGATTGACTCCATCGAGATGAGCGCACTGCTTGCACCATTGTTGTATTCAGCCAGTTTTGTCAGTAATACCAGTGGTTTGTTCAAAAGTTTTCATCAAGGTTGGGGTGGGCGAACCGGTACAGCCTTAGATCGGATTGAGTCGTTGCTGTGGCTGACGCCGAGTTTGTTTCATGCCTCGCCGGTGGTGGGCGAGATGTGGTGTGTGGATGCGGCGCATTTGGCGGCGCAGCTCTCCTCGCATGAAGTAGATGTGGTGTATCTTGATCCGCCCTACAATCAGCACGCCTATGGCAGCAATTATCATGTGCTCAACGCCTTGACGCTGTGGGCGCGGCCTGATTTGCCGCCACCAAGTCAATCGGGCTACAAAGGTGGCATTGATCGCAGTTGGCGGCGCGAACGCCCTAGCCCCTACAACTCCGCCAAACGAGCAACCGCGGCCTATCAAGCCTTGATTGGGCAGATCAATTCGCGCTTTATCCTGACCAGCTATAGTACCGATGGCAATATTGCGCTTGAAGATTTGCTCACCGCCAATATTGCGCGTGGACGCGTGACACTCGTGACTCAAGACATTCCACGCTATCGGGTTAGTCGGCAGCGTCAGTCGGATCGGGCGCGCACGCTGGAGTTTATTGTGGTCACCGATACCCGCGCCCCATGTGGCCCGTCGGTGGACTTGTTGATGGAACAGTTGAGATTTTTTGCTGAGCTTGGCGGGGTGGATCCGCGTCAAGATGGCTTGTGAGGATGGTGTATGTTTACTGGGATTATTGAGTCGGTTGGGCACGTCAAGTCGATTGTGCGGCAAGGTGGTGATGTGCGCCTGTCGATTGCAGTGGGCAAACTCGATATGAGCGATGTCAAACTTGGTGACTCGATTGCCACCAATGGCATTTGTTTGACGGTGATTGATTATGGTCACGACTGGTACGCGGCGGATGTGTCGGTCGAAACCCTCAACCGCACCTGCTTGGGTTATTGGAAAGTCGGCACACGGGTTAATCTGGAAAAAGCACTGCTGCCGACGACTCGATTGGGTGGGCATTTGGTCAGTGGTCACGTCGATGGGATTGGTGAAATCATCGTCAAGCGCCAAGATGCGCGCTCGATTTATTTTGAAGTGCAAGCACCGCGTGAGCTGGCGCGCTATTTGTCGGAAAAAGGCTCGGTCACCGTCGATGGGATTAGCTTGACCATCAATCACTTGCGTGGCGATGTGTTGAGTTTGAACCTCGTGCCACACACCGCCGATCAAACCAATATTGGCGATTGGAATATGGGCAGCCGTGTCAATCTGGAAGTGGATGTGTTGGCGCGCTATATCGAGCGTTTGCTGCTCGGTGATAAAGCCGCCGACTATACCGAAGCTCCCAAAGCCGGTGGGATTGATATGGCGTTTTTGTCGGAAAATGGGTTTTTGAGGAAGTGAAGGGGTGGGGGCTTTAAAAACGAGCCTTGACGGTATGGCATGGGTGGTGTTGCATGGGTGGTATTGCATCACCCTGCGATTGCATGCGGTTTTAGTGTTTATCTCCTTCGAGATATAGCTTCTGGGTCTTCGTCTGCCAGTCTGTCATAAGTGGTAGATTCAAAAAGCCGTTCTGACTGCAAGACAAAATCGCTAATGAGTCGATCAAACCACTGTCTTTCACCAGTGGGTGCCATTTGTTGTAACGACCTTAACTCATTCAGCAGGCTAACCCGATCATCACCTTGATGATTTTTGATGAGCTCACCAGCCTTTTTAAGTTGCTCACTCACTGCTTAATCTCCTTATCAATGGACTTCAGAAAATCCAAAAGTGGCGGATAGAATCCTAAGATTTTTATAAATAAAGTTTCTTAAGCCTTGATTTACAAAATCATTCCAGCACTCTTCTTTTCAAGGACAAGGTGAGGATGAGGAAAAACGATAGCCTGCTAGGTTACAACGTGCTCAACATCCAAACCCCACACACGATTGGCAACAAGAGAATGAGGTATAAAAAGACCGTTGCAACCCACCCCCACATCCACTCATGTGTAGTTTGCGCGACAAACAGCTGATAGCGCGGCCACGTCGTAAGCTGCTGATGAATCACATGTCGAATCAACAGCAACACCACCACCAGTCCAGCAAGGCTATACCACAGATACGACTGAGGAATCAGATGGGTATTGAGTGCATAAATCAACAATAGGCTCAACAAGATGTTGAGCAATGGATGTAAAGATTCGAGTGGATGTGGATGGGTTTGCAGGTGTGAGTGACAATCAGGACATGCAAGTGGGGATTTATGAACCCAGTGGAAGGCGATTTTTTGCGTCTTTGACAGTATTGGCCTTGGTTCAGTGATCCATAAGTCAGTATGACAGATGGGGCATTGATGGTTCATGATAAAAGATGTCCTTAAGTTTTGAAAAATAAGTGATATATCGCTTCATCAGTATTCACTTTTATCCCATCAAGTCAACTGCGTGATAGGAAGTCTTATCGTCCAACCTATAGCCGTGCAAAAAATCACGTTTTTTCTCGGCGATACCCATATCGCAATTCTGACTTGAAGTGCATATTTTATGCCATTTGGGATGAGGAAGCCGAAGTCATTCGGCTCATATCAGCCAGACTTGCAACCAACACTGAGGCTCGCCACTATGGATAAAGAATACGATTTTTCGACAGCTAAACGTGCAACCGAAATCCCACATCTCAAAAAGTTGCGCCAAACGTCGTCCGCAAAATCTCGAATCACCATCATGCTAGATCAAGAGGTAATTGATGGCTTTAAAGCGCGTGCGGCGGCACATGGCGTGGGCTATCAAACCGAGATCAACAGCGTGTTGCGTGAAGTCCTCAAACAAGGTTCGCTAGAGGACATGCTGCGCCGTGTGATTCGCGATGAACTCAAACAAGCGTAAG
>CALFYA010000057.1 GCA_937952925.1 uncultured Moraxellaceae bacterium | reverse complement strand
TCGCTGTCAATCGGGACAACCCGTCATTCCTGGTGATGCCCTGCTGTTTCTTGAACCGCTCACCCCTTAATCTCAGGTACTGCCATGCAGCTCGCCCCACTCCCTCGCCCCACGGCTCGTCCAAAATTGCGCCCCGAAAACTTAGCAGAGCGCATTTATGAGCAAATTAAAGCCGATATTTTTGAGTTTCGGTTGCTGCCTGGTGATCGATTTAGTGAAGGTGAGGTGGCGGAGCGCATGGCGGTGAGTCGGACACCGGTACGGCAAGCCTTGTACAGACTACAGCGCGAAGGCTATTTGGATGTGTATTTTAGGAGTGGCTGGCAAGTCCGACCCTTTGATTTTGAATATTTTGAAGAGCTCTATGATGTGCGCATCATGATTGAGCTAGAGGCCATCAAACGGCTGTGTGAACACAGCACCCCCGAATGGCCTACACAACTGATTGAACTCAAAAGAATTTGGATGGTCGAACCATCTGCACGATTGCAAGATGGTAAGCAAGTGTCGCATCTGGATGAAGAGTTTCATTGTCTGCTGGTCGAAGCGACTGGCAACAAAGAACTGGCCAAAATCCATCGTGATTTGAGCGAAAAAATCCGCATTATTCGGCGACTTGATTTTACCAAATCTCCCAGAGTCGAAGCGACTTATCAAGAGCATAGCCAGATTTTAGCGACCATCTTCAAACGACGTAGTGAAGAAGCTCAGCGCCTCCTGCGCACCCATATTGAAATGAGTAAAGCCGAAGTGCGCCGCATCACCTTACATATGCTGCATAGTGCACGGGCAACGTCGGATCTTTAGGGCTGTTGGCGTAGCCCATACCATGCCATCAACCCAAACACCAACCCCCAAAACGCCGAGCCAACGCCCCATAAGGTCATGCCGGATGCGGTGACCACAAAGGTGATCATGGCCGCTTCACGCTCGGCGCTATGGTGTAGTGCCGACACCAAGCCTTGCGACACCGTGCCAAGCAGCGCAAGGCCAGCAATCGCTTGAATTAATGCCGCCGGAAAGGCATGCAATAGTGCTGTGACCGTTGCACCGAGTATCCCCACCAACAAATACATCAACCCCGCAGCAATCGCCGCCACATAGCGTCGATCGGGGCGCAGATGCGCATCATGCCCCATACAAATCGCTGCAGTAATCGCCGCCAAATTGATCGAAAACGCGCCAAACGGCGCAAGTGCCACAGTCGCCACGCCGGTCGTGCCAATCACCTTGGACAATGGCGGACGATAACCAAAGGTATGCAGTGCCGCCACACCGGGTAGATTTTGCGACGCCATCGTGACCACAAACATCGGAATTGCCACGCTAATCAAGGTTGACCACGACCATGTGGGGCTAACCCATACGGGGGTCGCTACTTGCCATGCAATGTTGCCAACATGCAACTGGCCTTGTAGTGCCGCGACCAAGACCCCCACCGCTAGCGTCCACAGCACCGCATAACGGGTGGCATAGCGCCGGCCAGCCAAATACGCGATCAACATGGCAAGCACCAGTAGCCATGCCGACTGCATGGCTGTCCATACTTGCAGCACAAAGCGCAACAATACCCCCGCAAGTAACGCCGCAGCCAACGACGCAGGCACATGCCGCATGAGTCGCTCAAATGCCCCCGAAAAGCCCACCAGCGCAATCAATGCCCCCGCAATGATAAACGCACCCACCGCATCCGACAGCGTGACGCCGGCTTGACCGCTACTGATCAACAGTGCCGCCGCAGGAGTTGACCATGCGGTGATGATCGGCATCCGATAACGCCACGCCAGCCCAATACTGGTGAGCGCCATGCCGACACCAAGCGCCCAAATCCACGACGCGGTTTGGGCGGCATTGGCACCGAGCGCTTGCGCCGCCTGAAACACCACCACCACCGAACTGGTAAACCCCACCAACACCGCAATCGCACCGGCAAGCCATGCCGAACCACTACTGTCTTTGAGCAACTGCTGCACATTCATCCCCAAAACAACACAGCCTGCATGATGCAGGCTGTGGAGTGGATCATTCTACCGTCAGCCGAGCTGCTGATAAAATTTCCACAAGTCTTTCACCATGGTGTCCACATCTTGAGTGGCTTCAAAACCAAGGACGTTTTTGGCCTTAGTGGTATCCGCACGCAGCTCGGCCACGTCACCTGCACGTCGCTCAAGCGTTTCAAAGGGGACAATTTTTCCAATGGTTTGATTGAACAGATTCATCATCTCAAGCACCGAAGTCCCTTGACCACGGCCAAGGTTAAACACCTCAAAGGTGGCTTGTTGTTGGCGAAACAGCCAATCAAGGGCTTTCATATGCCCATCGACCAAATCGGTCACATGGATAAAATCCCGCACCCCGCTGCCATCAGGCGTATCGTAGTCATCACCGAAGACTTCGAGTTGACTACGCTCACCACGCGCTACCTGTGCCAAATATGGCAACAGATTGGTCACGATGCCACTCGGTGCTTCACCAAGTACACCATCAGGGTGGGCACCCGCGACATTAAAATATCGCAGCACCACCACCCGCCAATCGCCTTCTGCACGCACCAAGTCGTGCATCATTTCCTCACACAATTGCAAACTTTTGCCATAGGGAGTCAGGGGGTTGAGCGGTGCATCTTCCGCTATGGGTAACGTGACCGGATTGCCATAGACCACCGCAGATGATCCATACACCAAGTTACGTACCCCTGTGCGCTGCATCACGCGCAGCAAACTCATCGTGCCACCCACATTGGAATTATAATAATCCAATGGTTGCATGGCTGAATCGGTATTGGACTTCATTCCTGCGCAATGAATCACCACACTAATGGCGTATTGCTCAAAAATTTTCTGCAATGCGGGCGTATTGCGGATGTCCAACCGAAAAAAGGTCACATAGCGACCTGCGATGTATTCTAGTCGTTGCAGCATTTCCATGCGTGCATTCGACAAATTGTCGACCAGAATGACATCATGACCCAGACGCATCAAATGCGCTGCCAGATGTGACCCGATATAACCCAGACCACCGGTCAGTAAAATCATCATTAACCTCGTCGAGTGTATTCACGCTATATCACTAGGATATGATACGCGCAATTTCGTTCCATCGGATTGCGCTTTGTCGCCTATCTTTCCATGATGACTGTTTTATTACTCCTCACGGCGCCCCCAACCTCACGGCTGGCATGGCACGCGGTGACATTGGCGCAGTGCTTGCTCGAACAAGGCCATCGCGTCAATGTATTTTTCTATCAGGATGCGGTTCATGTCGTCAATGCTTTGCGTTGGCAGCCAAGTGATGAACCAAACCTACAAAAATCTTGGCAAGCCCTTGATTTGGATAAACCTGTTTGTGTCAGTGCCGCCTTGAGTCGTGGGATTTGTGATGCAGAAAATGCGTCAAGACATGAACTGTCTGGTCATAATTTAGCCGAAGGGTTTCGCATGGCTGGTTTGGGTGAGCTTGCTGAGCTGCTGATGGACGCAGATCGGGTGGTGCAATTATGAGTGACTCACGAGTTCTGGTCATCTTGACCCAAGGCGCACTCGCTGGACAAATGCTCAATGAAGCAGTTGCCGCGCTGTTGGTTTGGGCAACTTATGGTATAACCGTACAAGTGGCCTTTGGACATGATGCAATTGCGTTATTGAGTCCACCGCGTGAGCACAGTAAGATCAATCACTTCAAATCTGTACGTTCATTCATCGACAGTTTTGAGTTTTATGATCTGCCCCCCGTGTGGGTTTTAGACGCCCCTGTTCCAGTCGATACAATTGTGGAAGCACAGAGCAAGTGCATGGAAAACATTAACTTACAAGATTTTAAGGCAGTGATTCGATGGTAACGTTGACGCCTCCCCTGTTTTCTCAAGGCACTTTGCACTTGCTTGCGGCCTTTCCGAGTCAATGGCATCGCACGCTGCAAGAGCTTAAAGCCGTCTGGAAACCCGACGACCAGCTGTTGTTGATTGCTGATGGCGCACAAGGGTGGGCTGACTCATCTTTGCATGATTTTGGCAAAGTCGGCATGCTACAAAGTGATGCTCAAGAACTGCCCCTGCCCACCCCACTACCAGACTATTTGGTGTTGGTCAGCCCCAATGAGTGGTCAAACTATGTCTTGGCTTATCCACGTTGTTTGATGTGGCGCTAACATGAATTTACCTGCGTTAGATCAAGATGGTCATTTGTGTGATCATCTGATGTGGTCACCCGAGGTGGCGATATCGATGGCACAATTGCAAGGCTTAACTCTCACCGAAGAGCATTTGGCGATTTTGCTCGCCATGCGTGATTTTTATCAGCGCTTTCAACATGCACCGGCGACCCGTCCGCTGATCAAATTTCTCTCTCAGCAGGTCGATCCGACCATCAACAATGCACACCTGATGGCCTTGTTTGAGACAGGATTAGTCGCTCGTACCCTTGCACGCTTGGCAGGCTTACCTAAGCCGGCCAACTGTTTATAGTTGGCCGTGTGGGATGGCGTTATTGAGCCGTTTTTTCGTCACCTTGTAAGTGCTCCACATATTTTTTACTTGATAAAATAAAAATACGGAAAAACTCGGTGATATTTTTGCTGCTAATCCCTCCATTGGATAGCAGATCTGCTTCCAAAATAGGATCTTGATCACGATCCAAATACGCACGCGATAGACGGGTATCGCGATTCCATGCATTGATCGTCTCATAGCTGATTTTGGTTTGATTGACGCCAAAAAATGCTTGTAAATCGCCATCTTCTCGATTAAACAACACATAAGTCAGGCCATCGACTTTGATGCGGATCGCGCCTTTTTCCAACAACTCAATAGATGAATAGCCTTCTGCACGCAAGATCTTGATCACGTCTTGATCGGTAAATTGGCGTTGTTCGGCTGCATATAAGGTGGGACTCATCATCCCCATGATCAACAAGCCTGCGACGGCAACACGTTTGAGTCCTTTCATATCTGAATCCTATCAACATGAACTGATGAATATTTGCCTTGTTGTATCACAGAAAAAACCCGCACAAGGCGGGTTTTTGCATCCTAGAAGGATTATTTTGCCGCTTCAACCGCAGCAGCCACTTCGTCAGCGAAGTTGACTTCTTTCTTCTCGATGCCTTCGCCCACTTCCAAACGCAGGAATTGGGTGACGGTCATGCCCGCAGCCTTCAGTACGTCTTCGACTTTCTTTTCGTTGTCGATCACGTACATTTGGTTGGTCAGGGTGACTTCGTTCAGGAACTTCTGAATCGAACCAGTCACCATTTTTTCAACGATGTTGGCTGGCTTGCCCGATTCCAATGCTTTGGCTTCAGCGATTTCTTTCTCTTTGGCCAACACATCAGCAGCAACACCTTCAGCATTGATGGCGATGGGGTTGAATGCCGCCACGTGCATGGCCATGCCTTTGCCAGTTTCTTCATTGCCACCGGTGTAAGAAACCACCACACCAATTTTCAGACCGTGCTTGTAGGTGGCGAGGTTTTCACCTTCAACAATCACCGCACGGCGAACTTGGATGTTTTCACCGATTTTTTGTACCAATGCAATACGCGCTTCTTCAACGGTTTGGCCGTCGGCGTATGGCAGTGCAGAAATCACCGCCACGTCGGTCGCGTTGTTGGCCAAGGCCACTTGTGCCACGTTGTTGGCAAATTCAGCAAAGTTGCTATCTTTGGCCACGAAGTCGGTTTGGCTGTTGACTTCAAGCATCAATACTTTGTTGCCGTCTTGGGCAATGATGATCGCACCGTCGGCTGCAATGTTGCCCGCTTTTTTGGCGGCTTTGGCTTGACCTGATTTGCGCAGGTTGTCAATCGCCAGCTCAACGTCACCACCAGCTTCTTCGAGTGCTTTTTTACACTCCATCATTGCCAAACCAGTGCGGTCACGCAGTTCTTTGACCATGCTTGCAGTAATGGCTGCCATGTCAATATCCTCAATGTTTTTTAAAAATGATAAACAAAAACGGCTCGTACACCGATGGCGAGACGAGCCGTTTGCAGATGCTTGCAGGAGGTTAGCGCTGCTGCATGACGCAGCAATGACCACCTACTGCACAATCGGCATTAAGCGTCGGCTTGAGTCTCGTCGCTCGCAGCAGCAGCTTCTTCGCCTTTGGCTTGAGCGCTGTTTTGCGTTTGAGCGTACTCTTTACCGGCGATGATCGCATCAGCCATTGCACTGGCGTACAAGGTCACGGCGCGGATCGCATCGTCGTTACCAGGGATGATGTAATCAACGCCGTCTGGGTTGGAGTTGGTATCGACGATACCAATCACCGGAATACCCAAGTTTTTGGCTTCTTTGATGGCGATTGCTTCGTGGTCAACGTCGATCACGAACAATGCATCAGGCAAGCCACCCATGTTTTTGATCCCGCCGAGCGAACGCTCCAGCTTTTCCATTTCACGGGTGCGCTCTAGTGCTTCACGCTTGGTCAGCTTGGCAAACGTACCGTCTTGTGATTGGGTTTCCAATTCTTTCAAACGGTTGATCGACTGACGCAAGGTTTTCCAGTTGGTCAGCATGCCACCCAACCAGCGGTGATCAACGTAAGGTTGACCAGCACGTTGTGCTTGTTCGCGGATGATGTTGCTGGCAGCGCGCTTGGTACCGACAAACAGAATCTTGTTCTTTTTGCTGGCCAAGTTGTTGACATAGTTCAGGGCATCATTGAACGCAGGAACGGTGTGTTCAAGGTTGATGATGTGAATTTTGTTGCGTGCGCCAAAAATGAATGGCTTCATTTTTGGGTTCCAGAAACGGGTCTGGTGGCCGAAGTGTGCGCCGGCTTGCAGCAGGTCGCGCATGCTCACTTGATAGCTTGACATGAAAATCACCTAATACAGATTGGGTTAAGCCTCCATACGCCCAGCAGCAACCACTCTTGAATTTGCAAAAGACTTGCAAAAACAACAGCACCCAGTCGATGTGACGGCATATGTGCGGATTTTCCGATTTTGCGCAATCGGGTGACAAATTTTGTTCACCAAAAGCAATTGCGAAAACAGGGCGCACTTTATACCATACTTACTTGTATTTTGCCAAAACTTGATGGCCTTCCCATGAACAGTCTGATCACTCCTCCTCGCTCCTTGATCAAATCTAGTGACGACATCGACAAGATGCGCGTGGCAGGACGGTTGGCTGCCGAAGTCCTGACCATGATTGCCCCGTATGTCAAAGCGGGGGTCACCACTGAAGATCTCAATCGTATTTGCCATGACTATATCGTCAATGTGCAACACGCGATCCCTGCCCCACTGAACTATCGTGGCTTTCCCAAGTCGATTTGCACCTCGGTCAATCATGTGGTGTGTCATGGCATTCCCTCAGACAGCAAAGTGCTGAAAAACGGCGATATCATCAACATCGACATCACCGTGATCAAAGACGGTTTTCATGGTGATACCAGCCAGATGTTTATTATTGGCGAGGGTTCAGTGCTCGCACAGCGTTTGTGCCATGTCGCACAAGAAGCCATGTACAAAGGCATGGCGACTGTCAAAGCAGGCTCGTATGTCGGTGACATCGGCGCAGCCATCCAAAAATATGTCGAGTCCGAAAGATTTAGCGTAGTACGTGAATATTGTGGTCATGGGATCGGCAAAATTTTCCATGAAGACCCGCAAATTTTGCACTACGGCCAAAAAGCCACCGGCA
>CALFYA010000056.1 GCA_937952925.1 uncultured Moraxellaceae bacterium | reverse complement strand
GACGAGGATTGAGGCTGAAATATCGGATTGATCACGCCATCAATCAACAGCATCGGCCCTGACTGAGTGGCATATTGTGTATCTGTGCGGGGAGCTGCCGCCCACGCAGCAGTGGTGTAAATCGCAGCATGCTGCTGGTCATCGAGCGCAAACACGCCATTGGGCTGCATAAAAAAGTTGCCAGCGCCTTGCGCGGTGTTGAGTGCAAAGCGCTCCAAGCCCCGTTCGATATACAAGCCCACTGGCTCGCGATTGGCATGGTACATGCCTGCGTTCATACCGATCAGCAACTGCTGACCTTGTGCAGCAAGATTGGCCTTTAGACGTGACAAGCGACCATAACGCACACCCTGTGCATTTTGCCAAAATAGCTTGAGCTGGACTTGCTGTAGGTCAAGTGGAATGACTCGATAGATTTGCCCTGCTTGGTTGAGCGTATAGGCATCAATCAAGGCAGACTGTGGGGCTGCAGCTCTGACCGGCAGACTGAGTCCCCACAGCGTCAACCACTGAGCAAAACGTCGCCGTGACCACACCACCACGTACTACACCCAACCCTCTAATGTACCGACCATGCCTTGTACTAATGGCTTGGCGAGTGCTTCGATCAAATCCAGATGCGCCGCATCCACATTCAGCGCCGGAATATAGGCATACGACTGCCCACCTGCGGCCAAAAACGCATCACGGTTTTCCACCGCAAGCTCTTCTAGCGTTTCCAAGCAATCGGCACTAAACGCGGGGCTAATCACTTGTACCGATTTGATCCCCTGTTTTGCCCAAGTGTCCAAGGTCACATCGGTATACGGCTTGACCCACTCTTGCTTGCCAAAGCGCGATTGAAAACTGATTTGCCACTGATCATCACGCAATCCCAACGCCTGTGCCAAATGGGCAGCCGTACAGCGGCAACGCTTGGGATATGGATCACCTTTGTCGGCATAAGGCTGTGGAATGCCATGAAATGACATCAACAGTTTGTCCGGCACACCATGTTCGGCTTGATAGCGTTTGACGGTTTGCGCGAGCGCGCTAATATAGGCTGGATGGGCAAAATAATCTTTGAGTATACTGATACTTGGCAGATTGCGCTGACTGTTGAGCCAGCGACCCACCGCGTCGTAGACCGGTGCACTAGAGGTGGCTGAATACTGCGGAAACATCGGAATCACCACAAGATGCTCGACACCCCGTGCTTTGAGTGCATCCAAAGTATCGGGAATCGATGGCTGACCGTAGCTCATCACCGGATGTACTGACACCCGACATTTACCAAACTGCCCTGCCAAGCGTTGCTCTAATTTTTTGCATTGTTGCTTGAGGATATGGCGCATCGGTGAATCGCCTTCTGACCAAATCGACGCATACGCATGGGCGACGCGCTGCCGCCGCAATGGGATCACAATCCCATTTAAGATGATTGCCCAAATCAGTTGTGGGATTTCAATCACCCGTGGATCAGACAAAAACTGACGCAGATAGCGCGTCACCGCGGCAGGGGTTGGGGCATCAGGAGTGCCCAAATTTGCCAATAACACTGCAACTTCGGGGGCTTGATTGGGGCGCATGCCAACTCTACCAACAGACCAAAAACTGCACTTTAGCAAAAAATCGTGTCAAATCCACTTGATAAAGCCTTAAACAAAAACACCTGCCGTTGGGCAGGTGCAGATGTGTGATCAAAGTCGCTTAAAAGCTATTGGCTTGCCGCTGTTTGGCCATCAACTTAGCGAGCTGACGCTCACCAGTGGCGGTCAACTCCCACAAAATCCGCTGACGATCATCACGACCGACAGGGGTAATCCAGCCATTGTGCTTGAGCTGCATCTTGATGCCATGCAGTGAGCGCACATTGATCTGACAACGTGCCACCGCATGCGCGCGCGGCATCACATCACGTACATCGGTGAGTGCTGTTGCGTTGAGGTAATCGTTCATGACCCGCGCAAAATGATCTTCAGGCGCACTTGGACTAAAACCGGGGCCGAGTACCAGCAACACATCATTCCAGCGCATCCGCCGCTGTGGGCGTAGCTCACGGAAATTGCCATCCTGATAAGCATGTACTTTATAATCAAAGACATACTCTTCATCGCCTTGCACTTGTGGCAAGTCTAGACTGGGCGCGCCCGTCCCTGCTGGCGCAGCCACACTGACCCGTTGTTGGCTCTCAAGCTGCACCAATTTTTGCCGTAATTGCTCATTTTCATCTTGCAATTGCTGCATCAGGGTTTGATTGGGGCGAATCCAGCCTTGCGCCGGATAACGGGCGGTGAGCTGTGGCATGGCATGACGCAGTGCCATCTCCAGATCACGAGTATCACGGAAGGTCACCACCATATCGCGCTCACGCTGCAATTGACGGCGAAAATCTTGGAATTTGACCCGACCTTCTTGATCTGGCTCTTGCAACTCTGGCGGGCGTGAATCGGGAGATTCATGCAACAACACCAAAATCGGTTTTTGCTTGGTGACGGCATAAATATATTCGAGGTGCAAATAGCTCACCCCTGATGCCGACAGTTCGCCATAACGGCTGCCGAGCATCAAGATAAAATAGTCACAATCGTCGATTTGGCGACGTGCGAAGGCCGTGGTCAGTGGAGTCCGTTGCTCCAATCCCCACGAAAAAAATCCTTGACTGACTAAGGTCTGTGACAACACCGTTCGTTCGACCTGCATATCACTGCCAGTCGTACTGATAAACACATGGTATCGTTTGTCGATCATGACCCTGCTCTCCTGTCACATTGGGACATGATGCCGGTTGACGCACCCACGTCCTTTGGGCGGTTTACTGAGTGTACAAGCCGCCTGTTGAGGCTGCAACCGCCCAAACGCATTCTATGCTACCCGATCTGCATTCAATCTGCCGACGCCTCATCGGTTTGATGCAAATCAAAAACACCTTTTACCAACGATGCCATTACTGGTTGCGCTTGTACAACATCCCCCGTCACAAAACACTGCAAACTGGGCTGATCTGCTAATAAATGCGACCAAGATCGCAATTGATGTTGTTCGAGCAAGCGTCCGGTTTGTTTGGCAACCGCCAATCCCGAATCCACTAAACAAAATTGATCCGCAAAAAGCGTGCGAATAGATTCGGCCAAAAACGGATAATGAGTACACCCAAGCACCAATTGATCCACTCCAGCCTGCGCTAATGGTGTTAAAACCTGTAACAATTCTGCACGACAAGCGCTGCTATTTTGCTCACCTGCCTCGACAAACGGCACCAATTTTGGACTCACCGCCGTGATCACCTCCACTTGCGCAGGCAGTGCCACCTCCCGAATCACATCTTGTAGCAACGTGCCGCGCAGTGTTCCCGTGGTGGCGAGTACCCCGACTTTTTTGCTTTGGGTTGCCAAGACCGCAGGCTTGACCGCAGGCACCAGCCCCACAATCGGCAACGCTTCACCATAGTATTCACGCAGTGGGGTCAGGCTAAACGCTGATGCAGTATTGCAAGCCACCACCACCAACTTGCAGCCTTGTGCATACAGCCAATTGACCGCTTGTGCGGTCAACATCCGGATCTCATCATCACTGCGACAGCCATAAGGCACATGCTTGGTGTCAGCCAAATACACGATGCGTTCATGGGGCAGATAGGCACGAATTTCTTGTGCAACTGATAAGCCACCCATCCCCGAATCAAAGACACCGATGGGGGCAGTGGCCGCACGCGGTACAGGTCGACTCAAGCGATTGCCCCCAATTCAAACACCTCACGTCCACTACGCAGTCGAATCTGTACACCATCCACCGACTCGACCAACTCACCCAGATTCACCAGATGATAAAACGCATTGCGATGAATCAATGCATCCAAATTGCGGCGTACACGGATATACGGGCGCAGCTCACCGCCAAACTCCCGCATCAGCAACGGATGCTCGGCATCTGCCAGCACCACATCGCCGGTTTTGGTGGCAAATTGCAAATATTCCACCCCATCGATGGTCACTTGTTCAACCTGCGTCGCCAGCAGTGGCACATCTTCTACGGTAATGCCGATTTTTTCGACCGGCGTTTTGAGAAAATAGCGGTCTTCTTCACGCCACAACACTGTTGCAAACAGATCAACCAATGACTGACGAGTCATACGCGTGCCTTCATGAAACCATTCGCCTTGCGCCGTGATACGGATATCCATCTCGCCACAATACGGCGGATTCCATTTTTCAAGGGGCGGTGGTGGGCGCTTATGCACAGGCGTGGGATCGGCGAGCAATCGACCTAAGCCATTGGGGGTGTGGGTCAGTGTGGCAGAAGGCTGATTTTGGGGATCGTCCGAGGCTTGTGACATCATCGCTGTCCTGTTTGACGTTAAAATTCAAGATCAAGGCCAATAAAAGTGCTTAGCCAATTGGCGTAAATCTAGCATTGATTCTATACTACGCCGCATTTCGGGCGTAGCAGCATCTTGCCATGCCTTGGCCGCACCTTGTCCGCGTCCCTGCGTGACCGGTTGCCACCTTCAAGAATGAGGAGTCCTTTATGGAACACATCGAACGCGAAGCGATGGAATTTGACGTCGTGATCGTTGGCGGCGGCCCATCGGGTCTGTCTGCGGCGATTCGTCTGCGTCAACTTGCCATCGAAAACAACATGCCAGACTTGTCGGTATGTTTGGTTGAAAAAGGTTCGGAAGTCGGCGCACACATCTTGTCTGGTGCGGTGATCGAACCTCGCGCCCTTGATGAGCTGTTCCCTGATTGGAAAGAGCAAGGTGCGCCATTGACCGTACCTGCCAAAGAAGACCGCATCTTTATGCTGACTTCGCCCACCAAAGGCATCCAAATGCCCGACTTCCTTGTGCCCAAATCGATGCACAACGAAGGCAACTATATTGTCAGTCTAGGCAATGTGGTGCGCTGGCTCAATACCAAAGCCGAAGAACTCGAAGTCACCGTATTCCCTGGTTTCTCCGCAGACGACATCCTCTATCACGAAGATGGCTCGGTCAAAGGCATCGTGACCGGTGATATGGGCGTGGCCAAAGATGGCAGCCACAAACACAGCTTCACCGCAGGCTACGAGCTGCACGCCAAATACACCCTGTTTGCCGAAGGTTGCCGTGGTCACTTGGGCAAACGCCTGATGAGCCGCTTTGACCTGAACAAAGACGCCGACCCACAACACTATGGGATTGGCATCAAAGAATTGTGGGATATCGATCCTGCCAAACACGAACCCGGTTTGGTGCTACACGGCTCAGGCTGGCCTTTGACCGAAACTGGTTCGAGCGGTGGCTGGTGGTTGTATCACGCCGAAAACAACCAAGTCACTTTGGGTATGATCGTTGATCTGTCATACAAAAACCCGTACATGTCACCGTTTGATGAGATGCAACGTTGGAAGCATCACCCGATCATCAAACAGTACCTCGAAGGTGGCAAACGCGTCTCCTACGGTGCGCGTGCGGTCATCAAAGGCGGCCTCAACTCCTTGCCCAAACTGACCTTCCCCGGTGGTTGCTTGATCGGTGATGATGCAGGTTTCTTGAACTTTGCCAAAATCAAAGGCACTCACACCGCGATGAAATCGGGCATGCTGTGCGCCGAAGCGGTGTTTGACGCACTCAAAGCCGGTCGCTCAAGTGACGAAGTCACTGCGTACACCGACAAATTTGAAGCCTCATGGCTGCACGAAGAGCTGCACAAAGCGCGTAACTTCGGTTCAGCGATGCACCGGATGGGCACCATCATGGGTGGCGGCTTTAACTGGTTGGATCAAAACCTGCTTGGTGGCAAAATGCCGCTGACCATCCACGACACCACGCCAGATCACAAGTGCTTGGACTTGGCTTCGCTGTCGTTTAAGCCAGATTATCCAAAGCCTGATGGCAAAATCAGCTTTGATAAACTGACTGCCGTATCGTACTCGTTCACCAACCACGCAGAAGATCAACCGATCCATCTGAAGTTGCGTGATGAGTCAGTACCAGTCAAGAAAAACTTGCCATTGTACGGCGAGCCTGCACGCTTGTACTGCCCTGCTGGTGTGTACGAGATCATGTCGGATGCTGAAGGCGCACGCTTCCAGATCAACTCACAAAACTGCGTTCACTGCAAAACTTGTGATATCAAAGACCCTGCGCAAAACATCACGTGGGTCACGCCAGAAGGCGGCGGCGGCCCCAACTATCCCAACATGTAATCTCGTTTGAGATGCAAAAAAGGCAGCCAAGTGGCTGCCTTTTTGATGTCACGAACAGGCCGCCGAAACAACCTGCTCATCTGTTCATCTTAATATTTGTACGATGCGCTCAAGCTGACCACCGTTGGATCAACTTTGAGTGTGCCTGAATCCACACCATTGATCGTCAAATCACTTTCGATGTTGATATAGCGGACATCGAGTGCCACGCCCCAAGGACTGTTGGGGTATTGATAGCCCACCCCCGCCACCGCAGAGAAGCCAAAGCTGTCATCACCTTTGAGTTTTGCACCATTGAGTTTTTCATCAAACACAAAGGTGTAGTTTAAGCCTGCACCCACATACGGGGTAAAACCGCCTGTCGTTGGCAAGTTATATTTGACCGATACGGTTGGTGGTAGGTGCTTGAACGAGCCAATTTTTTGACCTGTCGCATCTTCGACATCATGGGTAAACGGATTCGCCAATCACATTGGGCATCAGCTCATATTCAATCGAGCCGGTCAGGTTGACTTCATCGCTCACATCGATCTTGAGGTCGGAAGAAACATCCGGACGAACTTGGCTTGCACCAACTTTGACCGTCCACGGCGACGCTTGTGCACCAACAGTCGCCAAGCCCAACAACAACCCCACCAATACGGAAACTTTCATGCGTCGATCCTTATTTTCTGTCAAACACGAGCGTGTGATTCATGTGAACTAGCACGCATTTATGAACATGCTCCTTTTTTACATGTTTTGCAATACTTTTTTTAATACCATGATATTCAATATATTTTTAAAAAAAGATCATAAAAATTCAGAAAAAATCATCAATCATGACCATGCGACAAATGTTGTGAAATCAAATGCAATTTAGAATGATTTGGTTTTATTAAATATTAACAATGCGCCCGTTGCTTGCTCTTCAACAGGCAAAATTTAGGCCATCACCAGATTTGTCTATGTGCTTCATGCACCACATTAGCGCCTTTTGCGAAGGCGATATTCGAGGATTTTGCCGACAGGATCAGTCGGTTCAGCCAACAACTCGTGCCCCAAATGCAGACAAAATTTGGGAATGTCGCGGCGCGTTGATGGATCGGTCGCTAGGACATGGATTTCTTGACCTGCGGCGGCACGGCGCATCGCTTGATGCAACATCATGACCGGCTCAGGACAGTTTAGACCGCAGGTGTCGAGTTGAATGATGGGCAGTTCAGACATGTGTGCCTCACTCACAAGCAAAACCGGCATGATAGACAATCTCGATCCAACACAAAAGCAGATGATGTGTTTGTGGAAGATCATACAGTTGGGGCATGGCTTAGGTTATGATAAAAACAGATGGTCAACCCATGTGCAGCGCACGAGGATGAGAGTACAGCAATGAAAGAGGACGGCGCCCCGTCGTGGTCAATGCGCGGCTTGCGCAAATGGTTGGCAAATGCTCCAGAAACGCGGGACGAATTGCTGAATTTGGTACAAGATTC
>CALFYA010000055.1 GCA_937952925.1 uncultured Moraxellaceae bacterium | reverse complement strand
AATGACCCATGCGGCTACGTTTGGTCGAAATATAACCATGATTGTACGGGTTATAACCGACATGCAGTGGGGTGCGTTTGGTGACCGTGACGCCCAATTCTTCCAGCGCAGCACGTTTGGCAGGATTGTTGGTGATCAGGTTGACCTGTGTAATGCCCAAATGATCCAACATCGGCTTGCACATCTCATAGGTGCGGGCATCGGCAGGTAGACCCAAGAGCAAGTTGGCATCCAAAGTGTCGTGGCCTTGATCTTGCAAGGCATACGCACGGATTTTGTTGGGCAGACCAATCCCGCGACCTTCTTGGCGTAGATACAGCAAAGCACCGCAGCCTTCTGACTGGATCAACTGTAAGGTCGCATCGAGCTGGGGGCCACAGTCGCAGCGCAGTGAGCCAAAAGCGTCACCCGTCAAGCATTCAGAATGGAGGCGAACCAATACCGGCAAATCGTCGGTACGCGGCAGACCCAGCGAGAGCGCCACATGTTCTTCACCGGTTTCGTCATTTTCAAAGACATGGATATCAAAATGACCATGACGAGTCGGCAGTTTTGACGATGCCACAAATTGAAAGGGCACGGTAAGCTCCACAGTCAGCAGACAAGAGAACCTAAGATTATACCCAAATCAAGCCCCTGCTAATCGGTCGATTGCTAAACAAGCGGTTTACTCAGCGACAATACAGACAGAACTAGGCCGTTTGATCTGCAAATGGTAGGATTCACCCCTGTGGACTGCCATCCTCCGTGGCGCACCGTTCGACCATTTGGTTGCTCACCCAAGCTGCACATTGTCAGCTCAGGTTTATAAGGCCTATGATGCATCACGAGATCCCTGTCCAGCGACCTGCGACGCCCTTACTTGATAGCATTGATCATCCCGATCAACTCAAAGTGCTGAACACCGAGCAGTTGCTCACGCTTTCAGCAGAACTACGGCATTATATTTTGTATGCCGCCGGACAAAGTGGTGGCCATTTTGGTGCCAATTTGGGTGTCGTCGAGTTGACGCTTGCCCTACATTATTGCTTTGACACGCCGCGTGATCGCTTGGTGTGGGATGTAGGGCATCAAGCCTATCCGCACAAAGTGCTGACGGGTCGCCGTGATCAATTGACCACCATTCGTCACAAAGATGGCCTCACCGCGTTTCCCACGCGTAGCGAATCCGAATTTGACACCTTTGGGGTGGGGCATTCTTCCACCTCGATTTCGGCTGCGCTGGGGATGGCGTTGGCGCTGCGCCATTTGCGTGATCCGCGTCATGTGGTGGCCATTATTGGTGATGGTGCCATGACCGCCGGTATGGCCTTTGAAGCCATGAATGACGCCGTGCAGCATCAAGCCGATGTGCTGGTCATTCTCAATGACAATGACATGTCAATTTCGTGCAGTGTGGGCGGTTTTGCGCAGCACCTCGCTGCGCTTTGGCAAAGTGGTTATCAAGTGGGATTGAGCGATACGGGCGAGCCGGTGATTCAGCCGCGTCCCAATATGCCGTTTGCCCCGCGCAAAGCCGCGCCCGATTGCAGTGATAATCTGTTTAAAGCGATTGGGTTTGAATACTTTGGCCCCTTCGATGGGCATGATTTGCCTGAGTTGGTACGGGTGCTCAGTCAGCTCAAAGCACGCAAAGGCGCTCGTTTGCTGCACATCTATACCACCAAAGGCAAAGGCTTTGCCCCTGCCGAAGCTGACCCGATTACTTATCACGCGATTGCCAAGCTTGCGAGCAAAAAAGCTGCTAGTGATCCAAGTCAGCCGATCCCTCAAAAATACTCCGATGTATTTGGGCAGTTTTTGTGTGATTTGGCCGCACAAGATGCGCAGATGCTGGCGATTACTCCAGCCATGTGCGAAGGCTCAGGCATGGTCAAATTTGCCCAGCACTATCCTGAGCGGTTTTTTGATGTGGCGATTGCCGAGCAGCACGCGCTGACCCTCGCCGCAGGCATGGCCTGTGAAGGGGTTAAACCCATCGTGGCGATTTATTCGACCTTTTTGCAACGTGGCTATGATCAGCTGGTGCATGACATCGCCCTGCAAAATTTGGATGTGACCTTTGGTATCGACCGTGCAGGTTTGGTGGGGGAGGATGGCCCGACCCATGCAGGCGCATTTGATTATGCTTATATGCGCACCTTGCCCAACATGGTCATTATGGCACCCAAAGACGAAAACGAATGCCGTCAGATGCTGTATACCGCCTACCAACACCGAGGGCCTGCGGCAGTACGTTATCCGCGTGGCACCGGCTGCGGTAGTGTGATTGAGCCAGCATTTGAGTTGTTGCCGATAGGACAAGCCGAGTGGCTGCAACACGCAGATGCAACATCTACGCAGCAGGTGAGCTTATTAGCATTTGGCAGTATGGTGATTCCTGCACAGCGTGCAGCCAAACGGTTGAACTTGACAGAAGGTTGGGGCGTCAATGTGATCAATATGCGCTTTATCAAACCCTTAGATCTGGATTGTCTGACCCAATGTGCAGTACAAGGTCATGTGTTTGTGACCATTGAGGAGCATGCGGTGATGGCTGGCGCAGGTAGTGCGGTCAACGAAGCGCTGCATGCTGCGGGTTATCATGTGCCGATCCTCAATCTGGGTTTGCCCGATGTGTTTTTGGAGCATGCCGCGCATCCACAGATGCTGGCGGATTGTGGTTTGGATGCCGCAGGGCTGGCGGTATCGATTGAAAAGTTTATTGCCACGCTCAAAAGCTGAACACAGACAGGTCATGCCTTTTTTGCTAGAATAACGCCCTTTTTTGCACGTCTTGATGGTGGACACAGATGAAACCGATGGTGGTAATGGCCGCAAAGGCCGCAGGTATAGTCGGTAATGAACTGCTGCGGTTTCACAAAAATCGTCATCAATTCAATTTGCAAGTCAGCAGCAAGGGTGTGGATGGCCCAGTCACACAGCTCGACCAGTATGCAGAGCAACGCCTGATTGAACTCCTGAAAAAAAGCTATCCCAAGCACAGCTTTTTGGGTGAAGAATTTGGCTTGCAGGAAGGCAAAGGCGATGATGCTGAGTGGTGCTGGGTGATTGATCCACTCGATGGCACGCAAAACTTTGTGAATGGTTTTCCGCATTTTTGTATTTCGATTGCGGTACAGCACAAAGGTGTGACCCAGCATGCGGTGATTTACGATCCGGTGCGTGATGAGCTGTTTAGCGCCAGTCGTGGTGAAGGTGCGTTTTTGAGCTTGGGGGTTGACCTCAATGCCACCGATAGCTTTTTGGATCAACGCCGTATTCGTGTTGGTGACAAAAATACCCTACAAGACAGCTTTTTAGCCGTAGGGCATCCACCCAAAGTGGAGCGGCATGGCGAGATTATCTCGTATGCCGAGCAGCATTTTGCATCGCTGCTGGCAGTGACCAAAGCCGGTGCGAATATTCGCCGTGCGGGTTCGGCGGCGCTCGACTTGGCTTATGTCGCGGCAGGGCGTTTTGATGGCTTTTTTGAGGTCAATCTCAAGCCGTGGGATATTGCCGCAGGTGAATTGATCGTGCGCGAAGCGGGTGGTACAGTGGTTGACGCACGTGGTGGCGAAGGGAGCATGCAAAACGGTCAAGTGATTGCCTGTTCGATGAAGCTACTCAAGCCATTAATGCGTACGGTCGTCCCCGCATGGGGCGAGGCAGCACGCTAAAAACTGATCAAAAAACCCGCGAAATGCGGGTTTTTTTTGATGGCGGTCACAAAAACGACAGTGTTCTGATTAGGGATGACCTAAGATTGCTGCATTGATGCAGACCTGACGGATTCGATCAGGACGTTAAGCACTTTGCGGCATTGCAATAGGGCGAAGATTGGGCTAGACAAGACGCAACGGGTGTGTCGAGTCGGTAGAATAAGGATCACAACATATGCTGGAAAAAATGCTGATTGATTTCCAGACCAATTTTTGGCTGTACATGATGATTCCGGTCATCAGCGGTCTGGTTGGTTACGTCACCAAAGTGATCGCGGTGCAGATGATGTTTGCACCTCTTGAGTTTTTTGGGATTCGCCCATTTTTGGGCTGGCAAGGCATTGTGCCGCGTAAAGCGGAAAAAATGGCGACCACAGCGGTCGATTTGATGACCTCCAAATTGATCAAGCCAGAAGAAATTTTTGCACGGCTTGATCCCAAGCGGATTGCACAAGAAATCGAAATCCCCATGATTATTGCCGCAGAAGACATTACCCGTGAGATTGCTCAGCAATATCAACCGGGTCTGTGGGAAGTGATGCCAGAATGGTCGCGGCAAAAAATTATTAGCCGAGTCAAAGCCGAAGCGCCCAATATGGTCGCCACCATCATGGGTGAAGTGCAAAAAGATGTGGGCAAATACTTTGATATTCGCCATATGGTCATCTCCAACTTGCTCAAAGACAAACGCTTACTCAATGACATTTTCCGTAAAGTCGGTCGGCAGGAGTTTAAGTTTTTTAGCAATGTGGGCTTTTGGTTTGGTTTGGGGATTGGTTTTATCCAAATGATTTTTTGGATGATCTTCAAACAGCCTTGGATGCTGCCGGTGTTTGGCGGTTTTGTGGGCTTTTTTAGTGATTGGCTCGCCTTACAGATGTTGTTTCGCCCACAACACCCCACCAAAATCATGGGCTTTACCTTCCAAGGCTTGTTTTTGAGCCGTCAACAAGAAGTGGCGCGTGACTACGCGGAGCTGATCTCCAAGCAGTTGCTGACCCCTCGCGTGATGATGGAAGAGCTGTTCCGTGGCCCAATGTCAGATCGCATCATGGAATTGGTGCATCGCAACGTCAAAAAAATGGTCGATGAGCAAGCAGGTTTGGCACGTCCCTTTGTGGTGTATGCCGTCGGCAGCCAAAAATACATCGAGATGAAATCTGCGGTGGCCGATAGCTTGATGAGCAAATTGCCTGAAACCATGCGTTATGTCGAATCGTATGCCGAAGATGCAATGGATATCCGCAATACCCTGATCGCCCGTATGCAGCAGCTGTCGCCTGAAGAGTTTGAAGGCATGCTCCGTCCGGCATTCAAAGAGGATGAGTGGATTTTGATTGCGGTAGGTGGCGTGCTAGGTGTGGTGGTCGGTGAGCTACAAATCCATCTGATGTTGCCGTTGTTTAAATAATGCTCGTGCTGATCTGGCGATGGTTGCTGTGCGCCTTGCTGCTGCAAGGCGCATCAGCTTATGCGGCATCAAGTTGTGTGGTATTGGTGCACGGCTTAGCGGGTCAGCCGTGGAATTGGTGGCGATTAGCGCCGTTGCTCGAAGCGCACGGCTATCAAGTGGTCAAAGCGCGTTATGCATCGCGCAAACTCACCGTGGCTCAAGCGAGTCAAGCCGTGACGCAAGCGGTGAGCCGTTGTGATCCGGCGCGTGATGTGGCGATGGTGGGGCACTCGTTGGGTGGGATTCTGATCCGGCACTATCTGGCGCATACCCCAAATCATCAGGTCACCCGTGTGGTGATGCTCGGTACACCCAATCAGGGTAGTCACTTGGCGGTTCGTGCCAATCGCAAGTACTGGCATGAGCAGGGCATTGCACGGCTGATGGGGCCTGTGGTCGCAGAGTTACAAGCTGTGCCGAGCAGTACAGTCAATCAACTACCTGCCATGAGTGTACCGACGGGTGTGCTCGCAGGATATTTGACCCCCACGCCGTGGTTGACCAAACGCTTTGGCCGCGTGCCCAATGATGGGCTTGTCGCGGTAGACAATACCAAAGTTGCAGGAATGAGCGACTTTGCGTTAATCAAAGCCACTCATATGGGGTTGCTGTTTGATGTGGATGCACAGCGTCAAGTGCTGTGGTTTTTACAGGCGG
The DNA here is from genome assembly GCA_937952925.1 of uncultured Moraxellaceae bacterium. Classification (GTDB taxonomy): domain Bacteria; phylum Pseudomonadota; class Gammaproteobacteria; order Pseudomonadales; family Moraxellaceae; genus CALFYA01. The sequence continues at coordinate 13,031 of CALFYA010000055.1, read as the reverse complement.
GACACTTTTTCCACGCACAGCCTGTGGAGTCAAGGGCTGACTAACGAGCTTTGGTCTGCCAAACATACCAGTTGGGAGCAACCCAAACCCAATAGCCCGCTTTGCCGGTTTGCCCACACCAAGCGCCACCGCCCCAATAGCCATATTCATTAAATTGACCATAGGCATTGCGATCATTTGGGCAATTCATGACTTGTACCAATCCTGTATAGCGCCCGTTTGCATTGGCTTGAGCGGGCACTTGATTGGTGGTGGTGGCTGGTGTGACAGCTCCATTGGGTGCCGTCACCATCCCAATCGCTTGGGTTGCCATGTTGATTTGATCTGTGGTGCAGCCTTGCACCAATACACCACTCAATAAGGTGGTGAGTGCGACTTGGCGTATATGAAACATCAGCGATAACCTCTGTGGCGGCTACATTCAAACGTGCAGCCTCTGAGGAGTGTTGTAGCATAAGCCTCACCGAGAGGATGTCCCCAAGATCAGGGACATCGCGTGGCCGATTTACTTATTTTGTGTTTTCCAGACATACCAGTTGGGTGCGACCCAGACCCAATAGCCTGCACGTCCCACTTGTCCACACCATGCACCACCGCCCCAATAGCCGTAGTCATTGAATTTGCCATAGGTGGCTTGGTCGGTCGCACACGGTAAAATCTGTACCAGATTGCTGTAGCGACCTGTGGCATTGGCTGCAGCTGGCACATCAATCGATTTTTCCAGTCCATCTTTGTCGGCATAGCTCACGATTGGCTGTACCAAGCTGATCAGACCGACAAATACACTCACGATGGGCAAGACAGTACGCATTGATTTTCCCTCAAAAGTCACACAACAGTGATGATCGGCGTGATCTCACATCAACAACCGCTCAATTCAGATCGCGTCTGAAGTATTCTGCTTTCTTTGTAGCATATTTATTGATCAGTCGCAGGAAAAAACACACGATACCCATGTAGGGTGACCATTTTAGGGGGCAGGGGGAAGAAATCGAGAATAGTGCTAGGAAGTTGTATCAGACTCTGCTAGAATCCGCGCCACGCACTTTTCCCGTTCATTGCCTGAATTTTCGATGAATGATCCGCTAAGGCTCTCGATCTTCTCTATTGATCTTCTTAGCGCGCCCGCCACCAGAACAGTTCTGGTTTGCCTTCAGGCCACGGCCCCAAGTATTCGTGCGTATGCCATGCATCGTCTTTATTACCGGCGACCCCGCTGACAGGAGTTAGCACTCAGGTTTCCGCATCGGGCCGATGTCCTACATTGATGTTGTTTTTTATGGAGCGTCCTTTGCGGGGCGATACTCTCGATGAGTTTGACTTTTTCTGATTTTGCGCTGGCCGATACCATTCAGCAGGCATTGACCGACCTCGAATTTAGTGCGCCAACGCCTGTACAAGCAGCTGCGATTCCGGCTGCATTGGCTGGTAAAGATCTGTTGGTGTCCAGCCAAACCGGTAGCGGTAAAACCGCTGCATTCTTGTTGCCATCCCTCAACCCGTTGGCAACCACGGCGCAAGCCCCGATGTCGGTGCGCGTCAAAGCGATTCCATCACCACAAGTCTTGGTGTTGTGTCCAACCCGTGAATTGGCTCAACAAGTCAGCCAAGACGCAATCAAACTGGTGCGTCACGTCAAAGGCGTGCGCATTTCCAGCATCATGGGCGGCATGCCGTTTGGCAAACAAATTGCCCAGCTCAAAGGCGCGCAGGTTGTGGTGGCCACACCCGGTCGTTTGCTCGATTTGGTCAACCGTCGTCAGCTGAGCCTTGATCATGTCCAAACTTTGATCTTGGACGAAGCAGATCGCATGCTCGATTTGGGTTTTGCTGAAGATCTAGAAGCCATCAACGACTTGGCTTCTAAGCGCGAACAAACCTTGATGTTCTCGGCAACATTTGCTGATCGTATTTTGAAACTCGCTGAAAAAATGACCAATGACGCTGAGCGCATTGCCATTCAAAGCGAACAAACCACCAATGCGGACATCGCCCAGACCTTGCACTGGACGGATGGCTTTGAGCACAAGAAAAAGTTGCTGACTCACTGGCTCAATGACACCACCTTGGATCAAGCAGTGGTGTTTGCCAGCACCCAAGAAGACACCGATATGTTGGCTGAAGAGCTGACTGAAGCGGGTTATCAAGTGGTGGCTTTGCATGGTGCGATGCCACAAGCAGTGCGTAACCGCCGGATTCGTAGCCTGCGTGAAGGCCGCGCTCGTGTGTTGGTGGCGACCGATGTTGCTGCGCGTGGGTTGGACGTGCCTGCCATTAGCCACGTGATCAACTTTGGTCTGCCGATGAAAAACGAAGACTATGTGCACCGGATCGGTCGTACCGGCCGTGCAGGTCGTAGTGGTCAAGCCATCACCTTGGCAACCCATCGTGAGCGCAGCAAAATTCGTTCACTCGAAGAATATCTGCAAACTCGTCTGCCGGTGAGTGTGATTGAAGGCTTAGAGCCAAGCCCACCACCAGAAGGCGCACGTCGCAATGGCCGTAGCTACACCAACACCGGTGGTCGCCGTCGCTTTGAAGGCGAGCGCAACTTCCGTGATGGCGGTGGCAATGGCGGCGGTCGTCGTTTTGATCGTGATGGCAACCGTGATGGTGCGCCGCGTGAAGGTGGCTACCGTGGTAGCCGTCCTGAAGGTGATGCGCCACGTAGCTACCGTGATCGCGATGGTGCTCCACGCGAGGGTAGCAGCTTCCGTGAGCGTGACGGCAACCGTGAAGGCGGCAACTTCCGTGAGCGTGATGGCAACCGTGACTATGGCAACCGTCCACCACGCAGCGATCGCGCTGATCGTCCTGAAGGTGATCGTCGCCCGCGTTTTGCCGATGCACCACGCACTGATCGTCCTGAAGGTGATCGTCGCCCGCGTTTTGATGCACCGCGCACTGACCGCCCTGAAGGCGAGCGTCGTCCACGCTTTGCATCGGATGCCCCTCGCGGTGATCGTCCAAGTTGGCAAGATCGTCCAGCCCGCCGCCCTGAAGGCGAGCATCGTCCGCGTTCGGCGGATGCCCCACGCGGTGATCGTGCGGATCGTGGTGGCGAGCGTCGTTTTGATGACCGCCCACGTCGTGATGACTTTGCGTCTGCGCCACGCGGTGACCGTCCACAGCGCCGCTTTGAAGAGCGTGAGCGCGGTGATCGTCGCAAGCGTTTTGAAGACTAATCCACGGTTGTGGATGAATGTCGGCGCCGAGTGTTGATCACTCGGCGTTTTTTTTAGGCAGTTGAGCAATTTCTTGTTATATTCGCCCCATCGCGAGAGGCGATGCGGATAAAAATCGTTGATGACTGGGTGAGGATGGATATGCCTTATATTTTTGCACTACTCGTTGCGGCCAATGCAGTGTTTATGGGGTATCACTTACTCAAAACCAAAGAGCCGCAAACCGTCGCTCAGATTCACATTGAGCAAAAAGATCAGTTTCCAGAAACCTTGGATGTGGTCACCGACGCACGTTGAAGGTTCAATCTGCATCGAATCGCCTTAATCTGACAAAAGCGCTACCGAATCACTGTGGGTCATTTCGGCCAACATGCTACAGTAGCATCCATTCATATTTTGTTACTGATCAATTTGCATGACTGAAGTCGCTCGTACCGATCAGGCTAAGCCCTTGATCGACGTCAAAGATTTGGTGTTTTATCGAGGCTCTCGCGTCATCTATGATGGGGTGAACCTGCAAATTCGTCGGGGTCAAATCACCGGCATCATGGGGCCTTCGGGCACCGGCAAAACCACCTTATTACGCTTGATTGGTGGGCAATTGCTGCCTGATTCGGGCGATGTATTGTTTGATGGTCGCTCGGTGCCGCACATGAGTCGGCGTGAGTTGTTTCAAGCGCGTTCGCGGATGGGCATGCTGTTTCAAAGCGGTGCATTGTTTACCGATATGTCGGTGTATGAAAATGTGGCCTTTCCGCTGCGTGCGCATACCAAGCTGCCCGAAAACCTGATCCGTGAATTGGTTGCCCTCAAGCTTGAAGCGGTGGGATTGCGTGGTGCCGAGCAGCTTAAACCTTCTGAGCTATCGGGGGGGATGAATCGACGGGTCGCCCTCGCTCGCGCCATCGCACTTGATCCTGAGCTGATCATGTATGACGAGCCATTTGCCGGACAAGATCCGATTGTGATGGGGGTGTTGGCGCGGTTGATTCGGACGCTGCGTGACGCGCTTGGTCTGACCACCATTATCGTGTCGCATGATGTCGATGAAACCTTGTCGATTGCCGACTATGTCTATGTGATTGCCGATGGCAAAGTGATGGGTGAGGGCACGCCGAGCGAGCTGCGGGCGCATCCCTCGGCGTTTGTTCAGCAGTTTTTAAATGGCGATGCTGAAGGGCCGGTGGCTTTTCAATACAGTCAAACGCCGTATTACACCCCAAATGGTGGGGGAGCGACATGAAAGCCATCGAGCAACTCGGCCGCAATACGATTGATCGGATTGTCGGCGTGGGCGAGGCAGCCCAACTGCTGGCACGCACCTTGTTTTTGCTGCCGTCATGGCGTGGCGTTGGTCTGTTTATCGACCAGATGTTTCGCGTGGGGGTGTTGTCGCTGTTGATTATTGTGGTGTCTGGGCTGTTTATTGGCTTGGTACTCGGCCTACAGGGCTACACCATTTTGGTCGATTATGGCAGCGAGCAAGCACTCGGCACGATGGTGGCACTCACCTTGGTGCGTGAGCTTGGCCCTGTGGTGACTGCGTTGTTGTTTGCTGGTCGGGCAGGCTCAGCACTCACCGCCGAGATTGGCTTGATGAAAGCCACTGAGCAGCTGGCGAGCATGGAGATGATCGGGGTTGATCCCTTGCGCCGTGTGATTGCCCCGCGCCTATGGGCAGGGATTGTCAGCATGCCGATGCTGGCACTAATTTTCTCAAGTGTGGGCATCTTGGGTGGCAAGTTTGTCGGGGTCGATTGGCTCGGTGTCTATGATGGATCGTTTTGGGGCAATATGCAGAACAATGTGCAATTCCTCAACGATATTGTGAATGGTGTAATCAAGAGCGTGGTGTTTGGCGTGGTCTGTACATGGATCGCGGTCTATCAAGGGTATGCCTGTATGCCCACTTCCGCAGGGATTTCCACTGCAACCACACGCACCGTGGTGTATTCCTCATTGGCGGTGTTGGGACTTGATTTTGTATTGACCGCGGTCATGTTTGGAGGATTGTCATGAGAGCACGGACAACAGAACTTAGCGTTGGCCTGCTGGTCATTTTTGCTGCGGCAGCCTTATTTTTTTTAGCCATGAAAGTCAGTGGGTTAACTCAAACCGTCAGCGGTGAAGGTTACCTGCTCAAGGCGCATTTTCAAAACGTGGGGGGCTTGACCACCCGTGCCAAAGTCACCATGAGTGGGGTGACGATTGGCCGTGTCACCAATATTTATTTGGATCCCAAACGCCTTGATGCTGTGGTCGAAATGCAGATCAACAAAGACGTCAATGAGATCAATAGTGATGCCGCTGCGAGTATCCTGACCGCGGGTCTGTTGGGTGAAAAATACATCGGAATTACCCTCGGAGCCGAAGATACATTCTTAAAGAACGGTGACGAAATTGAGCTAACACAAAGCTCACTCGTGTTGGAAGATTTGATTGGCAAGTTCCTCTTTAACAAAGCCACTGAGCCAACCGCAGTTGCACCTGCGACCGATGCCAATAGTGGTGGATTCTAAAGCGGATTGCTCAAGCAAAGGAGATGATGATGAATACCCTCAAGACAATGCTCACCACCACCAGCATGGCTGTATTGCTGGCTAGTCCTTCCGTCTGGGCGGCGACTGAGCCTGCGCCGGTGTTTGTCAAACGCATTTCAGATGCGTTGGTCGAGCGCCTAAACAAAGACCGTGCGGCCTACAAAAAAGACCCCGCAGTGTTGACCAAAATTGTGCAAGAAAACATCGAGCCGTATGTAGATTTTGATGGGTTTGCGCGTGGGGTGATGGGCCCTTACTACCGTCAGGCCAATGATGTGCAGCGCCAATTGTTTACCCAAACTTTTCGCCAAAGTTTGATCCGTACCTATGCCAAAGGCTTGGCGGCTTACGACAATGAGTCGTATACCCTGCGCCCCTTTGTGGCAGGCAAAGACAGCAGTAAAGCCGTCGTCGGGATGGATTTTAAAACCTCCAATGGCACAGTCGTCCCGATCACCTATCAGTTGATTGATGTCAATAACACTTGGAAAGTGCGCAATTTGCAGCTCAATGGGATTGATATCGGTTTGACTTTCCGCAATCAGTTTGCGAGTACCGTGCAAGCCAATCGCAACAATTTGGATGCGGCGATCAAAAACTTCGTGCCTTCTGCCAATGCGACACCGAGCAAATAATGACAGCAATGCTTGTTTTTGCCGATCAAACGCTCCAATTGCGCGGTGTTGTGGATTTTCACAACGCCGCCGCGATTTATCAGCAAGGATTGACGTGGATACAACAACAGTCCGCAGCACAGTTAAGCTTTGATTTGTCTGGCTTGCAGTCGGGCAATACCGTCACACTCGCCGTCTTGATGCAGTGGTTGCGCCAACTCAAGTCCACACAGCAAGCGAGTATCCGCAATGCACCGAGCCAATTGCGGGCGATTATGCATGCTTCGAGTCTAGATCGACTCTTGGCCTAAAAATAGCCAAAACGCCGCAGCTTGGCACGCACCATCGGGCTTTGCATCAGTGCCAAGATTTGGGCGGCTTGCGTGGGGTGTTGGCTGATGCTTGGAATGGCGCCAATCAACTGCACGGTCTTTTTTGGGATAATTTGATAGTTGTCGGTGTGTTGCATCAGACCGCGCATGGTAAATGCACAATCGACCTGTTTACTGCGGGCGAGTCGCCATGCGGCAAGCGCATGCGCGGCTCGTTTCACCTCTAAGGTGGCGGGCAGATGGACACTCTCTGCCACGAGCTGCCCGACGGGTGAGTCTAGACGTGAAATGGCGATTCGTTTGACAGCAGGATCGCTGAGGGTGTCTTGTAGCCGTACCCGCATCCGTACATTAGGATTGGGGCACCACAGTACCACTTGAGAGTTTGCCACCACACTTAAGCTCGCAGCCGCAACGCTGCCTAGTTTGGCCAGCTGCTGCATATTGTTCATATCACCGCTAATCACCAGATCATAGGCATGCTGTTTGTTTTGCAATTGCTGGTACAGAGGCTGGACTGCGGTGGCAAACACTTGGATGGGCGCACCGAGTTGATGGCTGAGCATCGGGACAAATTGCGAAAAGACCGGTTCAAAGCCGCCGGCCACTGCCACCTGAATGGGAGTGTTTGCCAGTGCAGCATTGCTGAGCAATCCGATGATCGCGCCAATACTGAGCTGCTTTACGTTCATTTTTACGTCCCAAAATGACCATCAGTCACGGCTGTAAGCGGTATCATGCCGTAAAAACATCTGATTTGCATACTCTTATTAAGTTTTTAATGTTGATGAAGAAAACCAAGATGTTGGGTGTGGCTTACAGCCAGCCACGACGACGGAAGTAGAAAATCGGGGCAAAAAACACCATGACGATAATCGCGCCCACAATCACAAAGCTATATAAACCTTGCGCCATCGGCAGCCCATCGACGTTCATGCCATAGATACTGGCAATCAGCATTGGCGGCGCCAGCATGCTTGAGATCACCGAGAAGCGTTTGATGATGTCGCTTTGTTCGGTATTAATAAAACCTGAGGTGGTGTCGAGCAAGAAACGCACTTTTTGGAATAAAAACGCGTTGTGCTCGACCAGCGAGCGCACATCTTCGTTGAGTTCGCGCAAATCGACATCATAAATATGGCTACCGAGTGCGCGTGGCCGTGACAGAAAATTGAGCACACGACGCAAGTCGATCAGACACAGCTGCGCCTTACCCAGCACGTCATCTTGCTGAGCCAGCCGTGTGACCATATCGTCGAGATCAAGGTGATATTCGCGGTGATGGTTGTTGAGCACTTCGGTGGTACAGGCTTCCAGATCTTTGTGCACGTCTTCCAAAATATCAGCGAGTTCATCGAGTTTGGCTTCGAGTAGACCGAGTAAGATCCACACCGGATCTTTGTAATCCATATCGTAGTCATTGCGGTGAGCGCGGGCGCGAAAGGCGCGAAACGACACCATTTTTTGTCCGCGCAAGGTAAATAGCCGATTTTTATGCAAAATAAACGCAACGGTTTGGGCGCTCACCAAAATCTGACCGGCACTGTCTTCTTCATGGTCGGCTTGGCTTTGCCGATTTTTGGTCAAAAAATAAGTGCTGATGTGCAACACCCCATCATCATCACGGTAGTAGCGTGCGGAGGCCGAAATGTCTTCGAGCGATTTGAGGGTGGGGAGGTTTTGGCTGTAGGCTTCGAGCACCCATTGTTGTTCATCATGGGTGGGGGAAATCAGATCGACCCAGACCAACTCTGGATCAAGGTCAAAGCTGCCCCGAATGGTCGATTCTTGCAGGTTGCCGCGTTCGGTGGAGTGAAAGGCTTCAAGCATGCGTTCGCTCCTCCAAACGAATGAAAAGATCACATCAGCTCAACAACCGCAACTGATGGGCAATGACCGCTTATTCTAAAGAGCCTGTTTACAGAAAGGCAGTCCAAACTGACCAAATTTTCGGCAGTTCGGATAAACAAGCCCACAAAACCTGATCAAGCTTGTGCAGACGCGAGTACCCATGCGTCAATTTGGCGTGCTCCGGCCTGTTGTAGACATTGGCGCGCCGCCAACAACGTGGCTCCGGTGGTCAGCACATCATCAATCAACAGCAGCCGTGCGGGCGGTGTGGCCTGACAGCAAAAGGCATGGGCAAGGTTGTGCAGCCGATCAAGTCGATCTAGGCTTTGTTGGCGGGCAGTGTCTTGTGGACGGATCAAACCAGACCACAGCGGAATCTGCCACACACGACTCGCCGTTTGCGCAAGCAGCTGCGCATGATTCATGCCACGTTGTTGCAGCCGAGTGGTTGACATCGGAATGGGTACAATCGCGTCATAACCCTGTGGTGCACTTGCTGCAAATGCAGTCCTGAGGATTGGTAATACCTCTAAGCGTTGCTGATATTTAAATTGTTGAATCAGGCGATCAATCGGCCATGCATAATCCCATGCCACATCAATCTGCATTTGATCTTTGAGCAGTTGCGTGCGTCGCCACGGTAAATCACCATAGCATCCCTCACACAGTGCATGCATCGTGCTGGCCGGTTCGAGACGACACAGTACACAGCTTGGACGTAATAAAATTTTGAATAATCGCATGATTTTGATCAATAATGGATGAGGTTAGACGTGTAAGTAGCGTGGCGCTTCGGGTAGCCAACGTGCCAGCAATTGCTCAGACAGCACCGGATATTCGCGTAGCATCCGTTCGGCAAGCAGGTGGGCTTTGGGCAATAGTTCTTGATCGCGTTGCAAATCGGCCAAGCGGAAGCTCAGCATGCCAGTTTGCCGTGTCCCAAGTAGCTCACCCGGCCCGCGCAGCTCTAGATCTTTTTCAGCAATGACGAACCCATCGGTGCTATCACGGAGCGTGGCAAGCCGCTCTTTGCCATTGGCTGAGAGCGGCGTTTGATATATCAATACGCAAAAACTCGCGGTGGAGCCACGTCCTACGCGCCCACGCAATTGGTGTAGTTGCGATAACCCCAGCCGTTCGGCATTTTCAATAATCATCAATGACGCGTTGGGCACATCGACGCCCACTTCAATCACCGTGGTGGCAATCAGCAGTTGCAAGCGGTTGGCTTTAAATTCAGCCATCACCGCTTGTTTTTCTTCGGGCTTCATGCGGCCATGTACTAAACCTAGCTTGATGTCGGTCAAGCGACCTGACAGCTCGGCAAAGGTATCCTCGGCGGCTTTGGCGTCGAGTGTTTCGGATTGCTCCACCAGCGTGCAGACCCAGTAGGCTTGGCGACCGTTGGCACAGTTGGCAGCAACGCGTGCAATCACGTCTTCACGCCGGCCAAAGGGTACAGTCACGGTGGTGATCGGGGTGCGATTGGGCGGCAGTTCATCAATGACGGAGGTATCCAAATCGCCATACACACTCATGGCGAGGGTGCGTGGAATTGGGGTGGCGGTCATGATCAGTTGGTGGGGTGAAAATCCTGCTGCACCTTTTTGCCGCAGTGCCAAGCGTTGATCAACCCCAAAGCGATGCTGCTCATCAATCACCACCAAACCCAGCTTGGCAAATGAAATCGCATCTTGAAACAGAGCATGGGTGCCCACCACCAATTGCGCAGTCCCCTCACGAATCATGTGCTCAGACAACTGTCTCGCTTTGCCTTTTTGTTTGCCCGCCAGCCACGCTACACTAATGCCGAGAGGCTCAAACCATTGACGAAAATTGATGGCGTGTTGCTCGGCCAAAATCTCGGTGGGCGCCATGATGGCGACTTGCCAGCCTGCTTCAAGTGCTTGGCAAGCGGCAAGCGCCGCCACGAGGGTTTTACCGGCACCCACATCGCCTTGTACCAAGCGCAGCATCGGTTTGTTGCCTGCAAGGTCTTGGCTAATCTCACCGACAACCCGTCGCTGGGCGTTGGTGGGGCGAAATGGCAATGCGGCAAGTAGCGCAGGAGCAAGGGTACGGCTCGGCTTGCAGCGCGGGGCAGGCACCGCTTGCACATACTGCCGACGAGTGAGCATACTGATTTGGTGTGCCACCAATTCTTCAAAAATCAGCCGCTGCTGCGCTGGATGGCGGCCTTGCTCCAAATCACTGATCTTGGCATCCACAGGTGGCTGATGCACATAACGCAGCGCCGCTTGCATATCGTAGGTTTTACCCGTCCCGCTAGGCAGTAGTTCGGGCAGGTCGCTTGGAAAGTCCGCAAGCGCCTGATCGACCAAACTGCGCAGTTTGATTTGGCTTAAACCATCGGTGGTGGGATAAATTGCGGTGAGCCGTGAAGGCGGTAGTGGGGCTTGAGGTAATACCACTTGGCTTTCGGGGTGGTACATTTCCATGCCCCGCGCCCCAAGGCGCACTTCACCAAACACACGGATATAGCGCCCGACCAAGAACTTGTCTTTGAGTCCTTGATACACCTGATAATAACGTAGGGTGATGCGTGCATTGCCATCGACCACTTGCACCGCAAGCGACGGGCGTTTGCCCGCAGGTTGATCCACCGACTGCACCGTGCCTTCAATCAGGGCAGACATGCCCACCCGCAGCTCGCCAATCGGGATGATGCGGCTACGATCTTCATAGCCTCGCGGCAAATGAAACAACAGGTCGGCTTGGGTGTGGATGCCCAGTTTGGCTAGCAACTGGGCAACGGCCTCACCCACCCCTTTGAGATCACGAATGGCTATACTCATGTCCTTGAGTCTAAAGTGGAAGGGTAGACATGCATATCTTGATGGTGGGCATGGGCGACACCAGCCGTCGTATTGTGCCGTTGTTGCACGCAAAAGGCCACCATGTCAGTGGCATACGCCGTCAGCCGCGTGGCGATGAAGGCTGCTTGGTGCTGGCGCAAGACATCCATCAGCCAGACTTCTCGGCACTGCCGCCGATTGATTGGGTGTATGTGATCTTAAGCCCCGACCAGATGAGCGCAGACAGCTATCAGCGTACCTATGTCGATAGCGTGCAGCCACTCACGCAAGCACTACAATCTCATCCGATTCAGCGGATTGTATTTGTGTCCTCGACCAGTGTGTATGGACAGAATGCAGGTGAATGGGTCGATGAACACAGTCCAACAGTCCCCACTCGTTTTAATGGTCAATTATTACGACAAGCAGAACAAGCATGGCAGCAGGCATGGCCTAATCGGGTGACGGTGGTACGACCCAGTGGGATTTATAGCGCCGAGCGTCGCCGCTTGTACCGTATGCTAGAGCAGGGCAATCCTATCGCTGCACAAGCATGGACGAATCGCATTCATATCGACGATCTGGCTGGTTTTTTGGCCTATTTAGCACAAATACCTGCAATCGCTGCGTGTTATTTGGCGAGCGACAATTGTCCTGTCCCTTTGGATGAAATCTTGACCGCACTTGCCCAGCAGCAAGGCCAAACAGCACGACTGATTGATCCTGCTGCTGTATCAGGTAAACGGATTTTAAATGCTGCCTTAAAACACAGTGGCTACCCATTAAAATATCCGTCATGGCGGGATGGATATATGGTTCATTCTATGAATGAAGTTTGATCGGATGATGAACGGTTCATTCTCCAATCAACCTTGATTTCAAAAATAAGAACGACTACAACCATTGAATGCACAGGTTTGCAGGTGAGATGACATGATGCAATACACACCACGGATGGGATTGATGCTGCTACTTGGCAGCGTCTTGATGGGACAACAAGCGCAAGCAGTACAGGACATGTGCGTTTATGACCCTATGGGAGCATCGGGTGATATTTTTGCACTGATGAAAGACTATCAATTGATGGCCAAAGGTTTAAAGGTTGAGCTAAAGCTCCTGCCCTATGCCGATGAGCATTCGCTGATCAAAGCCTTTAAAGAAAAACGCTGTGATGCTGCGGTGATGACAGATTTTAGCGCCCGCCAATTCAACAGCTATACCGGCTCGATGAATGCGATTGGTGCAATGACCAATAACGCCATGGCAAAAGTGGTGTTTGGCTTGATGGGAAATCCCAAACTCGACAGCGACATGGTCAGTGATGGCTTTGAAGTGGCGGGTATTTTCCCGTTGGGGTTGGCCTATATTATTACCAAGGATCGCGAACTCAATAACCTTGCCAAATGGAAAGGCATTCGCTTTGCTGTGCTCGATAATGACCCTGCCCAATATGAAATGGTCAAAAAAGTCGGTGCCAATCCTGTCCCGATTACCATTGCCAATATGGGTGCCAAGTTTAATGCAGGGCAAATTGACGCGATGGGGACGCCTGCCTTGGCCTTTAAAGCCTTTGAATTACACAAAGGCATTGGGACAACCGGCACCATGTTTCGTTTTCCGGTCACCTTTGTGGGTGTCAATGTGGTGACGGATCAACGCGCCTTTCCTGAAGGCTTTGGTGCCAAATCACGAC
>CALFYA010000054.1 GCA_937952925.1 uncultured Moraxellaceae bacterium | reverse complement strand
GGTCAAGATCGACAAAAAACCAGATGGGCACTGGCACAGTGAGTTAAACCACAATGGGGTCGATGTTGTTGAGTATGCCGTAGATTGCCCCGTTGGTATTGCACGCCCACAAATGTATTGGAATTCATAATATGGCTCGGCAATCAGCAATTGATGCTTTAGCACCAGAAGACCGGCAGTGGTTAGACAAACAGCTTACTGACAGGGGCTTTTGTGGCTATGAAGAAGTCGCAGATCTGCTGGCTGCTCGTGGCTATAGCGTTGGTAAAAGCTCAGTGCATCGGTATGGTCAAAAGCTGGAGCGTAAACTTGGAGCAATCCAAGCCAGTACGCAAGCTGCAATGCTGATTGCCGATGCCGCACCAGATGATGCTGACCAACGCTCTAACGCGGTGTTGTCGCTGATCCAAACCGAAATCTTTAACGCCTTGGTTGATTTTCAAGAGGCCACGGATAATGAAGAGCCAATGACGCCAGCCGACCGTCTGACCTTACTTGCCAAGGCTGGCAAAGGAATTGCTGATTTATCAAAAGCCTCGGTCAATCAAAAGAAATGGCAGCTTGAGGTGCAGGAAAAAGCCAAAAAAGCTGCTGAAGCGGTGGAAAGCATTGTTAAAAAAGGCGGCCTGTCACAATCGGCTGCTGATGAGATCAAGCGGCAAATCTTGGGCATTGCATCATGACAGCCACTGCCCTGCTGAAATCGACCGCCAGAGATAAGACTGCACCACCACCAGTCATGCTGCCGTATCAACAGCGGTGGATTGCCGATAAATCGCAGCTTAAAGTCATCGAAAAATCACGCCGTACAGGGATCACATGGGGCGAGGCAGCAGATAATGTGCTGACCGCTGCCAGTGACCGGACAGCAGGTGGCCAGAATGTCTATTATGTCGGCTACAACCAAGACATGACGATGGAATATATCGACGCTTGTGCGATGTGGGCACGGGCGCTTGGGCACGCTGCCAGTGAGATCGGCGAAGAAATCTGGGAAGACGGCGACAAGCATATCAAGACGTTTGTGATTCGATTCCCTCATTCTGGCTTTCGGATTACTGCATTGACGAGCCGTCCCAGTAACTTGCGCGGTCGGCAGGGCGTGGTGGTACTCGATGAGGCCGCATTCCATGAATCGCTCGATGAGCTGCTGAAGGCTGCACTTGCATTAATGATCTGGGGCGGGTCGGTGCATGTGATTAGCACACACAATGGCGACGATAACCCATTTAATGAGTTGGTCAATGAGATTCGCTCGGGCAAGCGCAAAGGGTCGATTCAGCGCATTACCTTTGATGAAGCAGTGGATGAGGGCTTGTATCAGCGCGTCTGTTTGCGCCGTGGCATTGATTATGATGCTGCTGAGGAACAAGCGTGGAAAGCCGATATTTATCAGACCTATGGTGATGCGGCTAGTGAAGAGCTTGATGTAATTCCGTCTAAAGGCGGTGGCCGGTGGCTTTCACAGGCATTGCTTGAGCGATTGCAAGACCCGTCGATTCCGGTGGTACGGTTTGAAGCCCCTAATGGTTTTGATGTGTGGTCTGAAGATGCACGCATGGCCGAGGTGGATGCGTGGTGTGTTGAACACTTGCAGCCGTTGCTGGAACTGATTCCGCGTAAGGTCAGCAGCTACTACGGATTAGATTTTGCACGTAGGCGGGATGCATGTTCGATGTGGCCACTACTGGAGCGGCAGGATACTCGCAAGGTTTGTCCGTTTGTGCTGGAGATGTTCCGCGTGCCGTACAAGCAGCAAGAGCGGATCATGCTGTTTTTGATGAAACGCCTGCCCGACTTTAGAAAGGGTGTGCATGATGCGAGTGGCAACGGTGGCTATCTGGCTGAAGCGATGCAGATTGTTTATGGTGAACGGGTCGAAGCCTTGATGATGTCTGAGGGCTTTTATCGTGACCACACGCCAGCATTTAAGGCAGCGTTAGAAGATGGCGATATTGTGGCGATGCCGCAGGACAAGGATATTTTGGATGACCACCGCGCCTTTACATTGGTGAAGGGCGTGGCGCGGATTCCAGAACAGCGCACCACGTCGAGCAATGGCAGCAAACGCCACGGTGATAGCGGTATTGCGCACTTGCTGGCACATTATGCCAGCCGTAACCCTAGTGCACCAATCGAGTGGACGCCAGTCCCCAGCCGTACCGAGCTGGAAGCGGACGATGACACAAGTGATTTTGATAGCTTTACCCCAAGCGGCATGTGGTCGTAGACTGGGCGCAGGTTAAATAGGAGAAAACCTGCGATGAAAAAGATTTTTTGTATGTTGAGTTTGGCTGTTGCACTACAAGGGTGCTCTAAGCCTGAAGATCAAGCTACCCAGACTGAAACAACATCAGCACCATCAAACCAATTAGTGAAGACTACCGATACACCAACTCCTCCCGCACCAGAACCATCACCTATGGAGGAATTGGTACAAAAACAGACCTTGGCTGAGGCTGTAGATTATTTGAAACCCCAAATGACCGACACCTTCAACAGTTTTCCAGAAGCCGCTGGATACTTGGCACTTTGGTGGCATAAAAACGGCTCTAAATGGAATGACCTCAAAGATTTTGAAGATGCCAAGTTTGGAAAGGTGCTCAAAGACCCTGATACCGAACGCGGCAAGCGGATTTGTACCTTTGGCTCAATTATTGAAATTGCAGCAGATAAGTCGGCAGGATTCACCGTGTACCATGCAGGAATCATGGATAGAAACTATAAAAATATGCGTGTGCTTGCTGTTGGCTCAACCGGCGAGATTATTGCCCAATCAACAGCAAAATTTTGTGGCATTGTGATTGGCAAAGTGGGTTTTGAAAATGCAGCAGGTGGCACGACTGAAGCCGTTTATGCTGTTGGGCTATTTGATCTGCCAGAAAACAGATAAGCGTATTGACCAAAGTCCAGCAATTTTGGGCTTTGGTTTTTACTATTCCTCAATAATATCAAATCGAACATTCTCATCGCGCATCCAAGGCTTGGTGTCGTCAATATGTGTGCGAATAAGTTGCTTAATAGCTTTCTGCATTTCTGGACTGCATTGAACATAGTAAGCGAGTAAGCTTAAATGCTCATCTAATACTTGCTCTGCGCCTGCTTGATTTCTAACACCAGTCAAAAGCCATAGAGGGTCTGTACCGCAACGCTCATACAGTCTGATTAAGAAATGAGCATCAGGAATTCTAACGCCTTTCTCATAATTAAAAATTGTTGTTTTTGAAAAACCTAGCTTTTCAGAAAACTCAGCTTGCGTATAACTTCCTCTAATTTGCTTGAGGCGCTCACCAATCTTGTCTGTTTCAAGCAGCATAAAAAACCTCATTCGTGATATTGACAATACAACAAACGTGACCTAATCTGAAAAAACAACGCACGTTGTATTGAATTTACCACAATTGGATGATTTAGCATATGAATCGAACCCCTAAAGAGGCTAAGGACTACATTCGTCAGGAATTGCGTCTGTCTGTGGCTGAATGGGCACGCCAGAACGGCTACACCCCCCGTCAAGTGCAGGGTGTGCTGAGTGGCGAAGCACAGTGTTTATTTGGCAAGAGCCGCACAATTGCCAAGAAGCTAGGCATGAAAGTGCCTGATGTGGAATAAAAAAACGCCAGCATAAGCTGACGTTCTCACTCAACGAGTCATAACAAACTGTGGAAGGGGCGTTATGACTCATCAAACAGAGGAAACTTTACGATGAAATCTAACGCTCTTGCAAGCACTTCTGTGCCAGATCAGGCGGAACTGGTTTGCCTAAAAGACGGGCAGCCTGTCACGACTTCTTTGGTGATGGCTACACGTTTTGGCAAGCGTCATGCTGATGTTTTGCGATCTATAGAGTCTTTGCTGCTCATTGCACCTGAAACAAAACGCAATTTTGCGCTTTGCTATAAAAACAATGAGTTACAGAATGGAAAACCTCAACCCTTCTACGAAATCACCCGCGATGGTTTTACCTTGCTGGCAATGGGCTTTACAGGCCGCGAAGCTCTTCGCTTCAAACTGGACTACATCGCCGCATTTAACCAGCTTGAAAAACACGCCATCACCCACGTCGCCCAGCGTGAAGCCCTCGTCACCGATCTTAAAGAGATGTTGATTCAGCGTACTTTGCGTTATCAGCAAATGTACCGCTATCTCAACAAAGGGCTGAACAACCACGAAATTGCACGCTGCATGGAAATCTCAACTCGTATGGTGCGCAAAATCAGGGAGGAAATGCGCCGCCTAGAACTGTTGCCTGAGCAAGAAGTGTTTGTGTTTGCCCATACAGGGCGTATTGCTCGCCATGTTCCACATCAGTTGAATCTGTTGGGAGATTGATCATGTCACCTGAGCAAGTTATGGATATCGTTGCTTTCGCCCTCAAATGCCTAGAAGAGTCGGATATCAACTCGGCAG
>CALFYA010000053.1 GCA_937952925.1 uncultured Moraxellaceae bacterium | reverse complement strand
TGCTGCGCAATTGCTGCCCACTGCCCCATCGCATCAATCACCTGTGCGATCACTTGTTTGGCTTGTGGCCAGCTCAAGTTGGCGTGTGCAGCCAGTTTTTGGATGGCTTTGAGAGGAGGGTTTTTGCCATATCCAGCATAGGCCATCATATGCTCACCATGCGGTAATGGGCTAAACGTCACGTCATAATGGGGTGCCAACGACCACTCCCCCTGATCACTCAATAAAAACGCCCAGTTTTTGCTGTGATCATCTTGGTTACAGGCCAACAAATTAAACATGGCACGTCGAAAAATCTGTGCCCCCACCGCAGGCTGACGGCACAACAGACTGCCCGCTTTAATCAAATCCTCATAGTCCAGCGACGGTAGCCGAAAATCAGCATCAAGCAGTGCACAGGCGCTTTGCATATGAATCCGTCCGCCTTGTGCGGTACGGTCAAAACGCTGGAGTGCCAACCATGCTTGGCTAGACTGTGGCGGCTGAATCAATTCCCAGATGGGGACATCAATGCCTGCCTGTGCAGCCATCTGTAGATAAGCCGCCTCGCAGCGACCTTCTTCATGACCGAGTGGCAATTGCGCTGAAGTAAATTTGACCAGCCACGGCTGCCAATCGGGCTGGACTTGGGTGGTGATGTGATCAAGCTGATCAGGATTGCGATAAATCAATGCTTTGGGGCGTGCTCCGCCTGAGCTACTGGCTGCGGCAAGTTGTGCCAAGACCTCATCGGCTTGCCCTGCAAATAGCGCTTGCGCGGATGCCCCTAGTGCAAAAATATCCAGATGATGCTCGGTACTGAGCGACACATCGCCGAGGTGCGGCTCAACACTCAGTGCCCCCATCGCACGATCGTGGATATACGCCAAACGATCCATCGCGGTGAGCTGTTGTGGCAACACGCCCTGTTGGCGAAACACCCGATCCATCAACAACATGCCCCAACCATCGGGCAGTGAATCTGCAAACAGACCATGTAGCCCCCCATGCGGTTGTTTGGGGGCGAGTTGTACACTCGCATCAAAGCTTAAGCCAAACGGCGACAGCGATTGCTGGGTAGACAAATACTGTTGATCGTATTGGAAGTACACGCCCTGTCGATTTTGTGCCAACACCCCAATCAACTGACGCACACCCACAGAATTGGTACGATAAACATCTAAACGAGAAATGGGTGTCATCATGCGGATCGTCCAAGCACCTCATCAATGCTGTTTGGGGCAACGCGCACCGGCTCGCACAACTGATCGATCCGTACCAAATCATCCACGCACTGCCAGAGCAGCAAAAACTGCCCCAGACTGATTTGCCCTGTCGTCTCGAACTTCTTGATGGTCGATGCCGGAACCAAGCTGCGTTCGGCTAAAGCTTGTCTTGACC
>CALFYA010000052.1 GCA_937952925.1 uncultured Moraxellaceae bacterium | reverse complement strand
GCCAGCCTCAACGCGATCTTAGCGTACGATTTTTTCCGTTTTCTGAGACGACCCCAACTCAAGGTGCCATTGAAAAACCGATCTGCAAAAGCAAAATACAACACACCATTCTTTGTATCTTTGACGTAGGTAAGCGCACCTGATACCGAAGGAATCACCGTATCAATCCGCCCCCCCTCAATCACTAAAGCATTTTGCTCTACACTCGAAACACTCACCTCAACGGTGCGTTCATCAGCTTTTTCAACGTACTGAGTCGCATGACTGATGCCTGAGCACAGCAAAAGACTGAGCAGGGTCAGCTTATTGTTCAATGATAGTGCCTTGCTCATCGCGGACGACCTCTTTCACTTTTGAGACGTATAAACGGCCTGTGGATCTGAAAATGAACTCCACAAGATATTCTTTGGGTTGGGTATTCACGATTTTGTCTGCCATATAGGTAGTTAAAGTACCTTTAACAAACACCATGTTTTGATCAGGCATTGCCTCTATAGTGCTAGATGACCAAATTGTTGAAATTTCATCTTTTTTGATGCGTTCAGCATTCGTATCAAGCTTTGTTTTTAATGCAGGATATTGCTCAGGATCGACCATCTTGAGCACGCTTTCATTATTAAAATCAATGGTACTAGGATTCACATTAAACATACGGGTCAGTACATATTCTGCCATGTCGGACAGATACTCTGGATTTGAGCCATACCCACTAATGACATAAGGTCTTGAGATCACTGGCGGAACAATCCTGACTGAATCACGACTCAACACATAAAACAGCAATCCTGTTTGTGCAAAGGTCGATAAACCCAACACAACAGCCATACCTCGTAAAAAACGATTTTGATTGCGAATCTGGTCAAGACTCGCCTTACTTTTTTCGGGATGCATGACCTAACCGTTAAGTTCACGAACGTGGGAGGGAGGGAGTGCTTTGGGTATCGGCACTCCACTAATCCAATAGAGATAATGCGTTGTCATGCCAGGATGCTGACCAGCCTTAAACTTATTGAGGAAAAAACCCAATATCCCTCCAATCACCATCCCTGTGATTGGATAGTTTAATGACACGCCCATTGCCATCATGATCACGGCAACCATTCCAACATCACGGTCGAAAAACAACAGTTTTGGTGGATCATCTAATCGTCGTGGGATGTAATGGGAAATATCATCCTGTGCCATGACAACGCCTCTCTCGCTTAGATCACAGCAGTGAAGGACGCGCCGATGATCGAACCAGCCACACCAGCAACGATTGCAACAGCGATACCACCACCCAACCATGACCAATCTTTTTTGACTGCGGCAACAATCAAGCCGACACCCAAGGCCAGCAAAGCAGCCGTTTTGCCCAACCCACCTTTGATCCAGTCGTCAAACTTGTTGGCTGTGGCGTTAAATTCTTTACCAGCACCAACAGTCACATTGGTTGCTGCTTCTACAGTACCTGAAGCCAACATCAGGACGGCAAAAACAAAAATTGCAGTTAAAATGGCTGCACCATAAGTTTGCATGAAACGCTGCGTATTGTTGTAAGTCGATACACGCAGAGATTCCAATGTCATTACACCGTTCATAATAGACCTCGTTGTTTAATGATGGACGATTTTTCCTTGTATTTAGGCAGCATGAATCCCTCCCCAAGGAATAAAGAGGATGCTTTTTTAAATCGTTTAAAACGACTTAAAGTGTTAAGATTCGCCTTTCAATCGAATTTGCTCTTGTTTTGGAGCTTTTCGTCTTAAATCTCGATGTTTGTATGTGTGCTGTGGACAGTCTTTTTGATACTGATCACAGCTCGTATAGAATTGACCTGCATTGTCACCTTGTTGAGTGATACCAATAAAATCACTGACAGGGGTTTGCTGATCAAAGGTATCAACATGCTGCACTGCCCATACAGCAGGGCTTATCAGCATGAGAAACCATCCAAAAAGCTTCATATTCATACTTACTTCCAGATCATACTGGTTCCCAACAATGGGGACATTTTGATACTTTCAATTTGCGTTGACGCAATTTGGTTCTGACTTGACAGTTGTCCGTTCTGTATAAGGCGCATATAACCATAATAATAACGACGAACATCGTTCGTGTATATCCGCATGGCTGTATATGCTTTTGATGCAGGGCCGCCATAATAGCAGCCAACCGCTTTCCATGTTTGCCCAAATCGTTTGATGCAATCAGCAAGTACAAATGCACCCACTTTTTGGCTTACACAAGGATCAAACAATTGATCTTTAGTAATGCCATAACGGGATAGCATTTGCAGATGTATAGTATTGATTTGCATCAATCCTATGGCCTGATTGCCATCTTTTAGTCGCGGCCCAATAGACCCAATGTGGCCTCGACTTTCTTTCCACCCAATTGCCATCAACAGGACAGGATCGACACTGTATTGTTGAGCTGCCTCAGCCCAACATGCTGAATTGGCGTTTAAGCCAATCATTAACAATGTCGCTCCCAAGCAGTATTTAATACTGTGCATTTTCATGCCCTATTATCAGCCTGAGCTTTAGGCGAATCATACCTATAACTCTCTCTGGGGTCAACAATTAATAATACTAAGCATTTAGTCTAAATGTTTAGAACTAAATGTTTATACTTAATGCTTAGTCCTGATCAAGATCTATATAAAAAACCTTCTGCTCAATTAAGTTAATCAAAGCCTCAGAAACATTCATGTTAAATTCATCACATTTTCTTCTAAAAAAACCATATAAATCAGTATCTATTCGTAATGTTATTTTTATTTTTTCGTCTGTCGATCGCTCATGATTGTCCCGATGCTCTTGAAGTCTTTCAACATCAAAAGATATTCTACTAGCGACCAAATCGCTCACCAACTGCGTCACAAAGAAGTTCATCGGCATTTTGTTTTGCACAAATATCCTCATTTTTTTGTGTAGAGATTTTGGGATACGCATAGGATATTCCGTTCTATTTGAATAAATAGAACCTTCTATAGGAAACATTCTTAGTTCACTCATTATGGCAATCTTTTCTTGAGCAATCGGCAATATGCTGTCAATTATAGCCAATCCTTGAATATTGGATACTATGCTATTTTTGTTTACTTGAGTTTTAACGCTCTCGGTCAAAACCACGCTTTGGCAATGGCTCAACAGGACGACTCAATACATTCAGTTTCATTTCTTCCAAAGCACTTGTTTTGTCTTGATGAATACCCACCAGTTCCGAGACGCCCTGCTTGTCATTGGTATAAACTTTAAAGTCATGAGTTGCACGAGTTGCAGCGACATAAAAACCTCGATCACCAAAAATTTGACCAATTGCTTTGATCTGAGCCTGCTTCTGACTATCCGTTTCTTTTTCAGGCATGTTCACGTACAGCATTGTACGCTCTTTTGTAGCACCTTGTGATGCATAAACCGTGATGGAATACGCATGATCCCAATGTTGATCTTTGTCTAGGTCAAAAATATGCGTTTGAGCTTGCTCTCCTGAGCCAACCAACACCGTTGCTTTGCGGTTTTCGATCTGGGTGACGACCCCCATCTCGCCATTTTTAACGGCCTCCGTGTTGCGCGTGAAGCGTATCTGATCACCAGTTCCTAGTCCTCTTTGATCAGCCTCGTACACCTCAATACGTTTGGTGTCTTGCGGATTCAATAGGCGTGTCTCTCCATGCCTGTTTGCAATCAGCAGATGATCATCTACTCGCTCTTGAACAGTCCAATACTCCCCTTTACCAATCTGTAAAGCTTTATAATCTCTACCAAACCGAATCACGTCACCTTCTTCAAAGAATCGACTATCTGTGCTTTGGGCTTTGGTTAATCCTTTATTTCTTAAAACTGTCGCTTCTTCTTCATGCCCTAATTGCCCCTGTTCTTTTAATCCTGTGCGAATCAGCTCGTTAATCTCTATTCGGTCTTTGTTAAATGGGGTGATAATCATCGTATTATGACGGTCGTTTGCAGAAAGATTTAAATAATCACTGACGAGCTTTTGGGCTGAACGATCTTGGTCTTCAACAATCTTGCTTTTCTCATCCAAAATCTTTAAGGCTTTTTGCGTGTTTGATAACTGCAATTGGTCAATGGGTTGATCTCGATGGTCTTGGTTTTGCCCCACAATCGTTCCAACGACTTGCCGTAAGTCATCTGTTTTTTGTCGATTGATTTGGCTCATCTCAGCCGTCTCAACACCATTGCTTTGCAACAACTCAAACGGTTTACCTGCACTGATCGACTGGAGCTGGAGCTTATCGCCAAGCAGTACAACTTTGGCACCCTGCTGGTCTGCAAGGTACATCAGTCTGTTCATGTCTCTACTTCCAATGAAAGAAGCCTCATCCACGACCCATATTTCGGGCTTTTTACTTGGTTGCCGATCCTCATCAGGCTGAGGTGTATTCTTTGATCTTTCCTGCTGAATTATAAACATTGCTAGAGTTTGCGACTCTATACCTGTCTCGTTGGTCAGTACCTTTGAGGCTGCGCCTGTTGGTGCAACTCCCCTGAGCTGATAACCCTCATCCTCTGAAATCGTTTTTAATCCTTTCAACATCGTGGTTTTTCCCGTTCCTGCCAATCCCTGAACGGCAACATACTTATCACCAGAAGTCAGTACCGTGTTGATCGCTTCACGTTGCCCTGATGTGTACTTGAACCCCTGTGTGTTCTCTAGAAGTTGTATCTTACGAGTTGAGTCCGCTTGATTAAGCATGAAGTTGATGTGACTCTTTTTTTCTTGCATTTGCTCCAATGCAGAACTTTCTAGTGCCAACATGCTTCGTGTGGTGTATTGATTATTATTTAAGGCAACAATCTCCCCTTCGTCTTTGAGTTTATTGAACTCACTAAAAATCTCTGTAGCTGTCGTCTTTCCCACACCATGAGCAATCGCAGTGGTATAAATACTCTGTTGGTCTATAACAGCTTCTCGCTCAGTCAGATGTGCTAATGCAAACTTTAATGACTGCCGTGCTTGGTTCTGTTCGGCTTTTATCTCATGCTGAGGATTATGATCAGTGTTGAACTGGTCACTCATCTCAACATCTTTGATGCCTTGCCTGGTCCTCATTGCATCAAGCTTGATCTGTTCGCCATCTAGACCTATTCGTTGTGCTCGCTCTTTCCAATCAACCTCTAAGTCACTACGCTCTACATCCGTTTTACGTGTTCGACTATTCAGGGTTGCCTCTTCTCTTTGTGAAGCATCAGCTTTTGAAACAGTCAAACCCTGTTCATTTAAAGCTGCTTCTATCTGTGCTCTTCTTTGAGAAAAGTGCTCTATCTGATCCCTAGTAATTCCTTTAATCTCAAAATTCCCTCGGTTATCTGTAACCTCAATTTCATACCCCAAGTCTTTTACCTGTTTGGCAAGCTCAGATGTATACATAGCTCCTATCACACTCTGAGACTCAAAAATTTTCTTACTTTCTATGCTCCTCCATTTTCCATCTTGATCTTGGGTCATATTCATAACCAATGCATGTGTATGGGTCTGAGGATCTAACTCCCTACTGGTGTCATGTTGAAACATTGCGACAGTCATGCTGCCTGTATTTTGATATTGGATCTCTCCATCTACCATTTTTCTCGTTTGAATAAGGTTGCTCTCAACGTAGCTTAAAGTTTTTTGTACAGCACGCTCATGTGCCTCACGCAGCTCAGAATCGCCGTACACTTCACTCATGATGCTTACACTTTTTGGAGCTGAAAAAGTCATATCATAGGCAGGTCGATGCAAAACCACCTGTTCACCTTTTTCATCTTTAACAATCCTACCTAGTTGCTGCCCATCGACCACTCCTTCTAGCTTTTCAGTAAAATCAGCGAGCTTTATTTTCCCATCGAGTTGTTGCACATCTGCGCCTTTACCAAACCATAAGGAATTGTCTAGACCTTCTTGCTTTGTGTAGTAGTTATCCTGACCATAATAAGATCCAGCAGCTTGAGAGCTTTTAATTGCAAACATGCTCAACATCACTAAGACTCAACTCTCAAGAACCCATACCGACTTGTATGTCCTCTAAGATTGAAGGTTCATCTGTTGGTTTTGCTTCCTGTGGATTGGTCGGTTCTTCGTTCTCTGCCTCTTTCTTTTGGTCATCTTTAGCATTCTTATCAATAAAAGCTTCAGCAATTTTAGGCGAAGGCACATAACCATAACTAACCTTCGCAACGGGATAATCACCAGCTAAGATCAGATAGCCCGTCATATCAGGTAAATTTAAAATCTCAGATGCCATCACAAGTGAGCGAATATTGCGGCGACCATAGAAGCTTACACCGTCACGAGCTGAGTTGGTTCCCATTGTTCGTGACAGCTCTTTTTCATCTATTTCTGACTCACCCATTACCTCAGACATCATTTTTGCAGCAGCACTATCGGTCACTCTGAGCAAAAGCTTGGTCTGGCAACTAGAAATAATGGTCTTAGCAAGATCATGCCCATAAAGGCTATAGAGCTGAGAAAAATCTTGTAATCCTAAAATGTGACACAAGCCATATTTACGGGTATTGGTCAAAGACAGCATTAGTTCCTCAATTTTTTGTAGTGTTGGCAACTCATCTATCACCAACCAAAGCCTTTCTTTGTGTACTGGTGGCAAGTCCATCACTGCTTTAATGATGGTTGTAATCCACAGTGACATGATTGGCTTGAGCACTTCACGAATGTTTTCCCTTGTTGAAATAAACATCCATGAATCTTCTTCCTGAGATACCCAATCTCTAATTGAGAAGGGCTTACCATCATCGTGCATGTACTGAAAACTTTCTAACTGATTCTGTACAGTCATTTTCAGGTTGATGCCCGTCTTCTCTGTCTTGGGATCAACAAATGTTGCTCCTGCTTTTCCTGCAAGCATCAGGTGTAAAGTTTCTAAATCACTTTTTGCAATGGTGTCGTATAAGTCTTTGTTGGTTGCCCTATTCTCTTCTTTTAATGTTCTATAGACATCCTTGAGCAACATCCGTCCAGCATTCGCCCAAAATGGATCACCTGAGCTTGGTATCGGAATCAACCCATTTGCCATGTTCTCGTAGTGATACTCTTCTTTAATCTCTTGCCAAACATTCCACTGCGGGCTACGTGCGTCAAGTGGATTCATGATCAAGTCTCGACCTTCTCGGTAAAAAGCCTCAGTAAATTCACCCGATGGATCATATACAATCGCTCGCTTTCCTTTCTCTCGAATTTGCCGAAGGAAGGCTTTAATTTGTTGAGACTTACCTGAGCCTGGTGCTCCGACCAACATAAAATTAAGTGTCTCACTGCCTTTACGCATTGGGACACCTGCAATCGTATATTCACTTGCATCATTTTCTATCTTAAGTAGGTTTGATAGCTCTTCACCCGTTACTAGCTTGGCACCTCTAATCCTTTGATCGGACATGGCTCGTTTGCCAAACTGTGTCCAGTAAACCATCAAAAATATTGAAAGACCTATCCCAAAAATGCTGCCAAGAATAAAACCGTTTTTCAGAATTCTATGGAATTTTGTGACCGTTGGATTGGTCAACTCTATTGCTTGCTCTAAAGGTAGCTCTCTTAGCTGCCCTTCAACGGGAACTTCAATGCCCGTCTTATCCATCTTAAGTGTTAGTCTAATTTCCGACAAATAATTGATCTGAACTTGGTGAAGGTCTGATGTGTCAAGCTTGAAGTAGATGTAACTTCCGCCTACCACCAATGCAGTAATTAACGCAATAATAATGGCATTAAAGATCCCTTCACCAAACATCCGAATCTGATAAAGCCACAACTCAGATCCTCGTGTAAAGTCAATAACTGAGCCTTCTTTATCACGTGCCATGCACTCTACCTCACTATGGTGAACTAAGTTTATTCGCAAGCTCTTGTGCCTTACGTTGCATTTCTTGATGCTTCTCTTCAGGCAACTTGCTCACAATTTCTCTAAGCATTATCTCTGTCAATGCAATCGACTGCAATGTGTTGTTGTTAAAACCCTTGCGCTCTAGCACTTCATCTATTCGATCTTCTAAGTGGTTGAGCATTTGCTCCGTTCGTTCTTCAAATTCTTCAATCTTCGCGTTCATCATTCCCTGACTAAGTAAGGTTCTGATATATGAGGTCATCGTCTTTTTCATTTTTTTAGCCTCTTTCTCGTAGTAGTCATAAACTTCAGGCTCAACCCTGACCCCAATTGTGACTAACGCTTGTGAGCCAGAATTTCTTGGTTTTGAAGCGCTCATTTCTATTTTTCCTCAAAAAGGCTATGTCGTTAACGAATTATACTACTATAATTAAAGGATATTTAAAAAAAAATATGTCATATGTCGTTAACGGTGATTCAGAAGTCGTTAACGCTCAAAATAATGATTTTTATTGTTTTTTAGAAAGAAACGATAGTTGCGTGATGTGTGACAGTTTTTTCGGGTGTGGGCGTCCCACGATCTTGATTGACAATACATGCCAAACAGCTTGGACTATGTTTAGTGGATAAATTTCTGATGATGGTTCTTTTCTGGAAATAAGCCTTAATCTAGTTCAGGCAAAGCTGATTTTTTTAGCCAAATAGAATCTTGATCTGGATGCTGCTATGATCATGATTCCAATTTAAGCCAAAACAGGAAAGGCCAATCTATGAACCAAAATGATCTAGAAAGCCAGTTGCTTGCTCAAGCTGATGACTTAAGTCATCAGAGTGCTTCAACTAACCACGCATCAAATCCAGTTGATCAAGATTCCTCAGACAATCAACATTCAGAGCTTCCTCAGAATTTGAACTCACAACATGACACCTCTACTCCAGTCAAGAGACGCCGTAGAAAAAGTGATTTATCTGGGGTGCGTGATCGCATGGAAGAGCTGAGACTTGAACTTCAAGCTCTCCAGCAAAAAGAGAAGGAACTCTTAGAGAAAGAGGAACGACAGCACTATGATGGACTTGTAAGCTTGCTAAAAGAAAATGAATTGGGTTTTGATCATGTTTCTCTTGATCAATGGAATGATGCTTTACCAGTCTTGAAGGATCTTTTTAAGTAAAGCGTCTGGAAGACGCAAGGGTTAGGGATATTAGCCCGAATGGGGCGAGACGTCCCATACAATGTAGCTTGCGGAATTGTATGGGATGGCTCGATCACACTTAGCGAGGTACGAGCTTAGTGTGACTGTAGCCCGACCCGTAGGGAACCCCCTAATAAAATAAATAATAGAGTCCTACAGCAGGATAAAACAGTTTTTATTTTTGGTGCTGGATAGTTTTTGCAAAAGCAATTTGCTGCTCAGGCATCTTTGTCAATTTGGACAATGTGTCTGGTGTGACATTTGATCTGAAGGAAAACATGTTCTTTGCAGACTCACGTTTGATTCCAAGAAGGTGCGCAACTTGATGTGTTCTAAGATCATGATCGTCACACCAATTCCTAAAACGCAAGCTGTTGTTGTAGGATTTCACGAAGTCATTAAACTTGATACGCAGAATTTCCACCTTTGGATTGTGTGGCATTTGCTGCAATTCACCAAGATACTTTTCTGAAAATCGCTTCAATTCTTTGGTCGTTTCTTGTGGTGAGTCGTTGCTAATTTTAAAATCTCTCAGTAAAGACTTGAGCAAATTCATAGATGCCTGATCGTGAAAACTGACCTCGATAGGCTGGTTGCCAACTTGCTTTTGCTCAGTCCAGACTTTCGAGACTTGTTCAAGAAACTCAGATAAGTCCTGCTTACATTGACCTGACAAGTAGCTTTCTAAATCTAAGCTAAACTCAACAGAGCGGTTTTTTTCTAAATGTTTTCTAAAAGCTGCTGCAACAATAATCCCCGCTATCAATGCTTCTTTTGTGTTAAAAAGGCTCAAGATGTACTCCAGTCGGTGCAAAATATCAAAGCTAGATTGTACATTTGATTTAGGATTTGGTGTATGTATCAGGCACTAAATTGGTTCCGTGAGGAGGAAAAATTAGGGTTCGATGCCCTGATTTTTCCCAAGCCGCCCAAGCGCGTTATCAAAACAGGGGCGCATGACCCCTGCTTTATGCTAAAAAGACAGCTAGTTCCAAGACAACACAAGAATAGTGAACAGCACTAAAACGCAAAGCAAGTTAAACCAAAACGAAGGCTTAGTTTGCTTTATAGCGCGTTTGTGAAATTCTTGGGCTTCTGGTGACATGGTGGATCTCCTGATAAAGTCGTTTGCTTTTCGGTGAACACTAGCAGCTTGCTGCTAGTGTTCGATCAGGACTACTTAAATAGGCTTACCAGTTGTTCTGAAAAGAACTTCCCGAAAGCAACTACGCAACCAATGATTGTACTGATGGGGAGGATTGCCAACCACTTAAGGTCTCTTCTCAGCTTTAGCTCCTCAACAGAAATTTTGCTTGCTTCCAACTCCGCTTTAAGCGTATTTGCCTTTAACAGCCTAACTTCAGCTTCAAGCTTTTCCAGCTCAAGCGCATTGCGCCTCTCAGTATAACTGTTAGAAGACTGATCATCCATATTTACTCCTTAGCACCAATGGCGCAGT
>CALFYA010000051.1 GCA_937952925.1 uncultured Moraxellaceae bacterium | reverse complement strand
TTTGCAGCAGATTATGCCTCTGCTGCGATGGCGCGCATTGAGCGCTACTCGGGCGAGCAGCCACTATTTGAGCTGCACGGCATCGAAGGCGAGATTGATCGGGCGCTGGCGCGGCGGGTGAATTTGAAATTCGGCGGGTATTTAATCGTCGATCAAACCGAAGCGATGACCACCATTGATGTCAATACAGGGTCATTTGTCGGTGGACGCTCACTCGAAGACACAGTCTTTAAAACCAACCTTGAAGCCACTCATGTGATTGCGCGCCAGCTGCGGCTGCGCAATTTGGGTGGGATTATCATCATCGATTTTATCGACATGCAAGAACAAGGACACAAAGACGAAGTCTTAAAATCCTTGGAAAAAATGCTAGCACGCGATCACGCCAAAACCAAAATTACCCAAGTTTCAGAGCTCGGTTTGGTCGAGATGACCCGCAAACGTACCCGCGAGTCGCTGGAACATCTGCTCTGTGAATCCTGTCCAACCTGTCAGGGACGTGGCTATGTCAAAACCGCCGAAACGGTGTGCTACGAGATTTTTCGTGAAATCTTACGCTATGCCCGTGCCTATGAGGCGCCGAGTGGTTACACCGTGGTGGCAAGCCCTGCCATTATTGATCGCTTGCTCTCGACCGAAGCCCCTGCGGTGGCTGACCTTGAGCACTTTATTGATCGAGTGATCAAATTTCAGGTGGAAACCGTGTATAGCCAAGAGCAGTACGACATTATCTTGAGTTAAGCCTTGCAAGGGGCGGTCAAGTGCCATACGGTATTTTGACCCCCCTGATCGACCGTCGATCGACCAAAAATTGTATCAAAATTCTATCGTTGCAAATCATTCTCAACGACAATAGTGTGTTACAGATTAGGCCAAAATCTTCCTCGCTTTGTCATGTATCCCTCCTATACTGACCTCACCGTTGTAGTAGAGATTGGCTCACAAGGCCAAATATGAGAGGGACAACATGCCACATTACCCCACTAGCCTGACCACTCAAACCACCCGTCGCCCTGCTTATCCAGCCAATCGGGCATTTGGGGTGTGCAACTTGGTGGACGAGCAAGGCCGTGAAATTCAAATTACCGAACACATGATTATGAATGCGTGTGAAGCATTGCGTCGCCGTTGCCATTTGCCCCAAAAATCTTAATTGCTCGCAAAGCCCTCATTTTTTCTCGCAAAAAGCCTCGCTATACTGCTGTCATCCACAAATTAGAGTGTTGGTATGGCAGCATCGCTGACCCCCGTTGATGAGTTGATTCAACGTCTAATTGACGCTGCACGTCAATCTTTGCCCGATTCGCAAACCTTACCACTGGCACAGGCCGTTGGCCGCACGTTGGCGACGGCGATCGTTGCCCCATGTGCGGTGCCACCGCTCGACAATAGTGCAATGGATGGCTACGCCATCGCATACCCAACCACGCCCATTCAAGAGACCACATGGCTGGTTGAAGGCGTTGCTTATGCAGGACAACCGCGTGCAACCCTAGGTGCAGGGCAGGCCATGCGCATCTTTACTGGAGCGAGCATCCCACATGGTGCGGATACCGTCATCATGCAAGAAGATGTAGTGCGTGATGGCGATGTGATCCGCTGTATCGACCTGCCACGTCAAGGTGACCATATCCGCCGTGCAGGACAAGACATTCAGCAAGGCCAGCAAGTGCTTGAGGTGGGTTGTCGATTGGGGGCAGCCGAGATCGGTTTACTTGCCAGCCTTGGCGTTGCTGAGGTCGAGGTGTATCAGTGCTTGCGCGTCAGTATTTTATCGACGGGTGATGAGCTGGTGGATGCAGGCCAGCCGCTTGGCGATGGGCAAATCTACAACAGCAATCAACCGATGCTGGTGGCGTTGATCGCGCAGCTAGGCTTTGATGTGGTGTATCAGCGCGCTATTCCCGATGATCCTGTCCAGATCACCCAAGCCTTTGTTGCAGCTGCGGCCTGTAGTGATGTGATCTTGACCAGTGGTGGGGCATCGGTGGGAGATGCGGATCATCTCAAGTCTGTGCTGGCTCAGATCGGTCAGATTGAACATTGGAAAGTGGCGATCAAACCGGGTAAGCCGTTTGTCTGGGCGCAGGTCGGGCACGGTGAGCAGGCGGTTCCAGTATTAGGTTTACCGGGCAATCCGCAATCGGTGTGGGTGACGTTGTTGGTGTTGGCCTTACCATATTTGCGGGCAAGACAAGGACAGACCAGTGTCACCTCACGCGTCGTGGCACACATCCCCGCTGGATTTAGCCGCAGCAAAGCACAAGGCCGCCGTGATTATGTCCGTGTACAGGTGCAAGATGGGCAGTTGATCCCCTACCAAAACCAAAGCAGTGGCGTGCTGTCATCGGCAGTCTGGGCGGATGGCTTGGCGTGGGTCGAGACCGGCCAGACAGTGCAACACGGTGATCCGTTGCCGTTTGTGTCTTTTGCGCAATATTTGGCCTAAAACAAAAAAGCCTTCCATCAGGAATAATGCCAGTCAGTTAAGTGGTTACTCTTGCTCTTTGCAGGGACGCTGAGCGCAATTGTTTGAGCCATGGATGGCGAGTTTTGCGCGAAAAAGGGCTTTTGCTTACTTTTGGCCTGTCAAAAGTAAGGTAAAGATACCCAAATTAAAACACCGCAGCCTCATTGACTGCGGTGTTTTTCTTAACTGACCGGCATTACTCATCTGAGCGGCCTTTTTTATTTTATTCACTCAGGATTTATTCGTCGTCTTCATCCCAATAGTGGCTTTGTACCAACTCTTTTTCGAGTACGACCAACTCGTCAAGGGTTTTGGCCTGATATTCAAAGATGGGCGCTTTGAGCAGACCATTAATCGCTTGTAAGGCGGCTCCATCATAATCGTGAATTTCAAGTTGCTGTTTCTTCTCGTTGTATTTCAGTTTTTTATGGGATTTGATGGCCGCTTGTAGCAATGTTGGGCTGTCTGAAAGTGCCTCTAGGCTGCCTTTGAGGATATACGGATTGTCATCAAGGCTATACATGATGGCGTCGAGGTGAGACTGCAATTGTTCGGTGTTGGCGGCATACACCAAGCAAGACGTGCACTCGTCATGCTCCACCAGATATTCTTGTGTTTGCGTCAACCAAATGGTGTAGAAACGATCATCAGGCTGTAGGGTGATCAGCTGGTAGCTGTTGATTTGTGCCAAATTGATCAGCTCGAAGGTGTCATCGTCATTTAATGCACTCGGCAGGGAATCTTGGATCGGCCAACCATGTTCATCAATAATATGCTCACCACATCGACTAAAGACAAACTCGTCCATCTGTTGCAAAAAAGCTTTGTCACCATCAAAAAAGCTTTGTAACTCGTGCAGTGGATATTCACGTGCGGCTTGGATTTCGAGTTTTTTCCATGCGGCGTGTGCTTCGGCCTGATCGTCAAAAATCTGGTGAATTTGACTGCCACTGACATAAAAATATTCATCATTGTAGCCAAAATAATGGGCGCGTAAGACATATCGAGTGGTATTCATCATCGGTTCCTCAAAAAATTTTAGGGGGCGGCAAAAGTGTTGAAGAATTGAGAGTAGATGTACAGGGTTTACGACCAGAGCAGCGACATGTTTTGACGTGAAGCTGTAACAAGATGGTGCTAAGTGTTTAAAAATAGACCATGCATCGCGATTTGAGCAGCAAAAAGCACAATATTTGATCAGGAATCTGATTTTTTGCGTATGATCAGATCAATGAATCTATTCAGCGTGGCGTGATCCGTGCATATTACAGAATAGACACATTTGTGCAGAACTGATGACACATCAACGGGCTGGCACAAATTGCACATGTGGCGGTTGCTGTGGGAGATGCAAGCAACGTGTCTAAATGGCTGGGCAAAACAGGGAGCGTAAATGATGGACGTCTGGTGGGGCATTATCCTTGCATGTGTGTGTGCCGTGATTGTGATCATGTGGATCTTGCATCAACGTTTGTCAAAATGAGACGGATACCGCTGTTGATCCCGCAGGCCATACGCGCCATCGTCAAGCAAGGAATGCATGATGATTGAACATCCAGCCCCGTCTTTGGGGCAAAGCACTTCGGAGTCTGCCCCACGGCGCTACAGTATGTCGTTGGTCTTTTTGTTTGTTGCAGCCATTGCCTTGATTATTGCGTTTATCAACGCTTTGGTCGGTGTGGTGTTTGGCTTGTGGTTTTCTGAGCCGATCAGTTTGGGCTTGCATCCACTGACACCTGTGGTGATTGTGCTGTTGTTGCTGGGCATTATTGGCGCAACAGGATTAGAGTGGTATCGCTTGCGCCAAGGGGGGCATGCGATTGCCCGTCGGCTACGCGCCCGTCCAATTCAGGCACAAGCATCGGTCAGTGAGGAGCGCCAGTTGCTGCACGTCATTGAGGAGTTGGCGCATATTAGCCAGCTGCCCAAGCCTGCGGCGTTTGTGTTGGATGACGAAGAAGCGATTAATTCGCTGGTGGCAGGCTATGAAGCCCAAGATCGCGTGTTGATTGTGACGTGGGGTGCACTACAGACGCTAGATCGTGAAGAACTGAGTGGTTTGATTGCGCATGAATTTAGCCATATTCAGCATGATGATCCACATTTGAATTTGCGCTTGATGTCGGTACTTGGTGGGCTATTGTTGCTCAATCAGCTGGGGCGTTGCTTGATGCAATACGGACACCCAAGCCAACAGCGCCGTTGGCAGCGATTGCGCTGGTTTGGCCGTTTGCTAGGAATGGCAATTTGGGCAGTTGGCGTGCCCGGCGTACTGCTCGGACGCTTTATCAAACTGGTGGTGATCCGGCAAAAAGAATTT
>CALFYA010000050.1 GCA_937952925.1 uncultured Moraxellaceae bacterium | reverse complement strand
ATCGCTTATGGCGCTTAAATATGCCCTGCCAACCATTTACCCATCTGTTTACGATGCGCACGTGATTCAGGCACCCATGTAAACAGAGCAAAGGCGTGCCATAGCCCTTCAAAATGTTGATAAGTCACCGCAGTCCCTGCCGCTTGAGCGCGTTTGACCAACTCCACGCTGTCATCCAGCAACACTTCACGCGAGCCAACACTGACCAAGGTTGGTGGCAAATCATGCAAAGGTGCAAACAACGGCGACAAACGTGGATTTTTGCGATCCAGCACTGGTGCGTAGTGCTGCATAAACTCGCGTTCCATCATCAATCGACCGAGCAGCGGATCATGCGCATCTTGCGTGGTTTGGCTGTTGCTACTCAAGCGCAAATCAATCCACGGTGAATGCAATGCCATACGGGTCGGGCGGATCAAGCCTTGATCGCGGGCATCGAGTGCCACGCGCAAACACAAATGACCACCGGCAGATTCACCCGCGAGGAGCCACTCAGCTTGTGGGGCGGCTTCGGTCAGCTCCCGCCATACGGCAGTTGCCCAATTGATGGCGATCGGATACGGCGCTTCGGGTGCCAGTGGGTAGTCGGGGATATATACCGACTCGGCACAGCAATCTTGCATCAGGCGTGCCGCGTAGCTGCGGTAGGCTTTGGCGCTGCCCATCATAAAGCCACCACCATGCCAGTAGATCAAATGCCGACCCGCAACGCGATTGGCGCGTTGATTGAGGATTTGATCGACCGGATGCCCCGCCATCGTGCGGGTGTGGATTTGGGTGTGTGAGGGCAGCGGGGTACGACCAAGGGTGTGCTCGACCACTTGGCGCATCAATTTGGTGTTTTTGTAGCCATGATCGGCACGCCACGCCAATAAGCGTTTGTTTTGCATGAGTGCTAACATGGTCAAACGAGCAGCAAAACTGGGCATGGCAATCATCCTTTAAGCTTCTGGGCATACAAAAAACCCCAAAACTGTCACCAGCTTTGGGGTTTTGGCAAGATGCGGACACATCTACAACATATGGCGGTGAGAGAGGGATTCGAACCCTCGATA
>CALFYA010000049.1 GCA_937952925.1 uncultured Moraxellaceae bacterium | reverse complement strand
CTCAATGATATGAACATGATCAGCAGTGCGCTCGACGCCCTTGAGGTGACGTGGGATGTGTTACTTGGTGAACTGACCAATGCTGCCAATGATGTGCGTTTGGCTGAAACCACCGATCAGGCGATTGTGGCACAAGTCTGGTTTGATGCGGCTTGTGTGGCATGGCAACAAATTGATCAGTTTGTTCAGTCGATGCAAGCACAAAATGCACCTGTGCCGCATGTGGTGATGGTGGGTTAAAGACCGCTGCAATGAAGCGTCATTGCAGCCATCCTTTTGATTATTTTAAACTTTACCAAACTGACGCCAAATCAACCACACCGCAAGCACCACCAATAAGGTTGCCCAAAACGGAATGTTCACGATCCATTCTAAGCCCATCAACACACTGACCGCCCCTAATGGCAACAGTAATGCGCTATAAGGCTGATCTAACCCTTGACGCAAAATGATCACCAACCAAAAGATCACTCCTAGCTCAATCAAAAACGCGCCAAACGAAAACGCGACACCGGACAAGGAAGTGTTGAGCGCAATCGCCAATAAGATCAGTGGCGTGGCAATTCCCCACGGGGAAAGTCGATAGCGCGGCTGCGGATCGGGTCGCCATTGCGGGGGCGATGGACGTGTGGTGGTGGGCAGCTGCGCGGTGGGGTCGAAGGACATCAAGGTCTGTGGATCAAAGGTGGATGGTTGATCCACATCGACATCGCGTGTGTTTGACGTCGATGGGCTGCGTTCTGCGTTTGGATCAATCATCACATCCACCTGCTTTTGTTAGCGACGTTTAATCAAGCCATCGTCGATCAGCTGTTGGAAGTGCTCACACAACGATTGGCGCACATCCCGATAGTTTAGCCCCAATTCGTCTTGACTGCGGCGTTTGTCAAAGGCGATCCGATAGCCCATATTTTTCATGACAAATTCACGGGTATAGCCATAAAACGGCGCAACCAACCAAAAGCCGATTTTGGGGACAGGCGTGCGCGGAAACGGATAACGATTGCCAAAATGCGCACGCAGTGCCGCACCCATTTCAAGCAAACTCAAGGTCTTATCACAAATAATATAGCGACCCTGCGCCGTTGGGGTAAAACCGGCTTTGACATGAGCGGTTGCCACATCGCGTACATCGACCAAGCCGTTCCACATCTGTGGCGCGCCCATACGCAAGGTGCCATTCCCAAACTCTTGCAAGGTGGTGATACTGGCCGAAATGCTATTGGTGGTGAGCGCAGGCCCCATAATCAGTGCAGGATTGATACACACCAAATCCCAGCGGGTCTGTTGCTGAACCAGTTTCCACGCTTCTTGTTCAGCAACCGTTTTGGAATATTGATAGGGTTGATGGTCGATGCGGCTGGTGGTATTCCACATATTTTCGTCAAAGACACCATTGGGCGTATCTTCAATGTCACACGCATCGCCATAAATGGCCGCCACACTGGTGGTCAGTACCACGCGGCGCACCGTGGGCGTGCGCTCCACCGATGCCAATACATTACGAGTGCCTTGCAGTGCAGGGCGTACCAAAGCTGCTTCGGCATCGTCAAAATTGGTGATAATAAACGGCGACGCGGTGTGCATAACCAGTTCACAATCTTGCATCGCCGCATCAAATGAGCCGTCATCAAGCAGATCGGCCTTAAAGAGCCGCAGCGTACCAGTGCTTTGTTCGGCGATTTTTTGTAGATGCGCCACACTGCTGGTTTTGGCCGGATCGCGTACCGTGGCATGGACGGTATAGCCTTGTTCGAGCAACTGTTTAATGATCCAGCCAGCGAGGTAGCCACTTGCCCCTGTCACGAGAATCGGTTTGCTCGGATCAATCGTGGTCATACGATGTTTACTCCATCAAGTTTTTTTGAATATACATGAGCTTAAGCGAAACACAATGGTTTGGCTGTGGACGACTCAGTGTTCGGCTAAAATGGTCTGCATATTGGCGTAATGGGCGGATTGTTCAATCCGCTGGAGCCATGCGCCAATCGATGGATAGGTCGATAAATCAAAGCCCCCTTCATGCGCCACATGGGTGTAGGCATACAGGGCAATATCGGCAATCGTGAGTGTGTCACCGACCAGATAAGGGGTGTGGGTCAGCTGCTGCTCCATCACCGCAAGTGCTTTGTGTCCACCCACCTGCTTGGCGTCATATTCGGCACGGCGTGCTTCGGGTAATCCAAAAAACCGTTTGATCGAACGCGCCACAGCAATATACGGCTCATGGCTATATTGCTCAAAAAACATCCATTGCAGAGCTTTGGCTTGTTGCCAAGTATCGTTCGGCCATAATGGCGTGCCTTGGGCTAAATACTGCAAAATCGCGTTGGATTCCCACAGGGTGCGTCCATCCTCAAACACCACGACGGGCGTTTTGCCGTTGGGATTTTTGGCTAAAAATTCGGCTGTTTGGGTGTCCCCTGCCAACAAATCGATGGGCTGCCAGCGATACGCCTGCTGTGTCAATGCGCACAACAGCGCGACTTTATAACAATTGCCCGATTCGATATGACCATAGACCGTCAACATGCTGCACCTTGTACTTGGGGTTAGATGGTGAACCCGTTACCATGCCAGATTTTTGCGCCTGTACCAAGCAAGGACAGTTGGGATTGTGTGACAACACAAAAACCGTAGGGCGTGCCGCCAAAATCTCGTATGCTGAGCAGCCCTAACACGGTCTGGTTGTTGTGATCCAACAGCAAAGCATTGGAGTATCAGATGTGGAGATGGTTTGAACGTCGAGTTGATCCTTATCCGGAGCAGCCGATGGCCGTACCGCCCAAGCAATTTGCGGCGTTTATTTGGAATAGTTCACAAGGTTTACGTCCATACATTTTTGGCATGACATTGTGCACCGCCCTGATTGGTGCCTTTGAAGCCTTGCTGTTTGCCATGATGGGCAAAGTGGTCGATTGGTTAAGCCTTGTCCCCATGCATCTGTTGTGGTCACAAGAGCAAGGCAAACTGTTGCTGCTTGCTGGCCTGATCATGCTCAGTATTGGTTTGGTGGCAATGCAAACCCTGATTAAGCATCAAACTCTTGCTGGCAATTTTCCGATGCGGCTGCGTTGGAATTTTCACAGGCTGATGCTGTCGCAAAGTATGGGCTTTTACCAAGATGAGTTTGCCGGTCGGGTGTCGGCCAAGGTGATGCAAACCGCGCTGGCCGTGCGCGATGTGTGGATGATCGTGGCGGATATTTTGGTGTTTGTGACCATTTATTTTGTCACGCTCGTGGCGATTGTCGGTCAGTTTGATGCGTGGATGCTGCTGCCATTTGCGCTATGGCTGGTGGGATATGTGCTGAGCCTGAAGTTTTTTATCCCACGCTTAGGGCAAGTCTCGCAGCGCCAAGCCGATGCCCGTTCACTGATGACCGGACGCATCACCGATGCGTATAGCAATATCAGTACGGTCAAGCTGTTTTCGCATGCTGGTCGTGAAGCGGATTATGCCAAGCGTTCGATGCAAGAATTTATGACCACGGTACATGGACAGATGCGCTTGGTCAGTGGCTTTGAGGTGGTCAATCACACCTTAAGCATGCTGCTGATTATTGGCACGACGGGGATTGCCTTATGGCTATGGACATCCGGTCAACTCGGTGTGGGTGCGGTGGCTGCTGCTACGGCGATGGCGCTACGACTCAATGGCATGTCGCACTGGATCATGTGGGAAATGTCCACCCTGTTTGAGCAAATTGGCACCGTACAAGATGGGATGGCGATGTTGTCCAAACCCCGCCAAATACTCGATCAAAGCGATGCCCAGCCATTGATGGTGCAGCAGGGTGAGATTCGTTTTGAGCAGATTAGCTTTGGTTATGGCACGTCACGAGCGGTGATTGATCGGCTCAATCTACATATTCGTGCCGGCGAAAAAATTGGCTTGGTCGGCCGCTCCGGTGCGGGTAAATCCACCTTGATTCAGTTGCTGCTACGATTTTATGACCCCGAACAAGGTCGTGTGCTGATCGACGGACAAGACATCCGCTGTGTGACCCAAGACAGCTTACGCGCTCAGATCGGCATGGTCACGCAAGACACCTCACTGCTACATCGTTCGGTAGCCGACAATATTCGTTATGGTAAACCCGACGCCACTGATGCGCAAATTGAGCTTGCAGCC
Organism: uncultured Moraxellaceae bacterium; assembly: GCA_937952925.1. Lineage (GTDB taxonomy): Bacteria > Pseudomonadota > Gammaproteobacteria > Pseudomonadales > Moraxellaceae > CALFYA01. The sequence goes on along the minus strand of CALFYA010000049.1, from coordinate 1,898 downwards.
ACACGCGCCAAAGCCGATGAGTTTATCGATAGCCTTGCCGATCATACCGGTCGGATGGGGTATGAAGCACATGTGGGTGAGCGTGGAGTAAAACTCTCCGGTGGACAGCGCCAACGGATCGCCATTGCACGGGTGATGCTCAAAGATGCGCCGATCTTGCTCCTTGATGAGGCCACTAGCGCACTTGATTCTGAGGTCGAAGCGGCGATTCAAAGCAGTCTTGATGAACTGATGCAAGGTAAAACCGTGATCGCCATCGCGCACCGACTTTCGACCATTGCGGCCATGGATCGGTTGATTGTGCTGGATCAAGGCCAGATCATTGAAGAAGGCTCACACCATGAGCTGTTGCAGCGGGGTGGACTGTATGCACGCTTGTGGGCGCATCAAAGTGGTGGGTTTTTGGGCGTCGATGATCAAGATGCGGTGGAGACTTTGGTTTAAATTCGACTAGACCTTCGTTTGGTGGTGCCTAATCACCAAACGGTTGGTGAGGACTTATTTTTAATCTGAAAATTGATTTGCGGATCACCCTATAACTTTGACCCAAAATACCATAGACTCATCTGGCGTAGCACTTTGAACTTGAGATTGCCCTGATCAAGCAGAACACGCTACAGCACTAAAAATGACTGGGCAGTTTAAGGATGAACCCCTCATGAACAGAAACCTTGGCAATTATGACATGGTGTTGGCGTTATCAAGCACCAAAATCAATTACCAGTTCAAAAAAATGTACCAACGCAAAATCATTCACAATGAATGGGCTTTCTTGACCAACTCTATGGGTAAAGAAGTCAAAACACTGAGCAATCAAGATGCGGTGAACTATTGGGCGAATATTGAAGTCAACAAAGCCCATTTAGAACATAAAAAAGCAGCGTTGAAGTTGATTGATCAACAAATGACAGCTGCGATTGGTGCAAAAAAATGGGCTGAGGTTGAAGAGCTCAGCACCAAAAAAGAATCTATACAGGCTGAAGTAGACGCTTTGCAAATCGATATTGATCAGGCGAGTCTGTATGATTTGGGGTTGATTGCCAATATTGCAGAACCCAAAATTGAAATCATGAGTGATGCTGCCAAAGAACTGATTTTTCAAATTTCATTCAAAGCAGGCAGCACCCTATTTTATATCAGAGAAGGCAAAAAAGCCGAGTATGATCTGGGGGGCAATGACATCAAATATGCCTTTCGCGTCTCGATTGGCAAAATCAAAATTACGGCCAATCAAAAAATTGTAGAAATTAGCGAAAATGGTACTGAAACGGATAAAACATTGAGAGATAAAGGCATTAACGATAATGACTTTACCATCCAATCATTATTCTTAGATTTTGAAAATGCCAACATCGCCAATTATGATGCACAATACAGCCAACTGCCCAAGGCAGCCAGTGACAATGCCCTCCTACAAGCCGTTATGGTGAATTATTTCAAAAATTTAGCACACTCAGACAACCCCTATGTGCTGGGCTACAGTATTTATAAAAACGAAGTCCAAGAAGGTGAGCGCGGTTTGTTTTATCCCACAGGTGTGGCTTACTCAACGAGTTTTAGCAAAGAACAACGTGCCGCTACATTTAACTTTCTCATGCTACTCAATAATCATGCATTTCCAAGTGGCAATGATGCCGGTATGTTGCCCTCAAGCCTCATGGAAAGAGCTGTTGATACCACCGCAACGGTCAACGGCGTCTTTGGTTTAGACTTACGCGAATTTGAAGAAAACTACATTTCGCTGTTATCACATCTCTTACATGAGAAGATTAAAGCTAATTTGGGTGACTCCTATCGATCGAGTCGTGTCAATCATCAAGATGTGAGTCTTGATTTTTGGCTGGGTGGTCTCAAGATTGAAGTGCAACAGCGACTTTGAGTCGGATAACTTCTTGGGA
>CALFYA010000048.1 GCA_937952925.1 uncultured Moraxellaceae bacterium | reverse complement strand
GCCTAGTCATGGAGGCTGTGTGAAGTTTTTTCGTGCAATGTCAGCGTCTGTGCATTTTGTTTTACATCGAATGACTGGCACAATTTCTCAGTCATACTGCACCGATCGAATGAATAAGGAGATGCACATGTCTGCCCATACTGAGGCCACCGCACCACGCAATGTGGATGCTCAAGAAATTGCCAAGTTTGAAGCGCTGGCTGCCAAATGGTGGGATAAAACCTCAGAGTTTCGCCCGTTGCACGATATCAATCCGCTGCGTTTGAATTGGATTACCGAAAAAGCCAATGGGATTGCGGGTAAGCAGGTGTTGGATGTGGGCTGTGGCGGTGGCATTTTGGCGGAGTCGATGGCACGCCGTGGTGCACAGGTGTTGGGCATTGATATGGGTACAGCGCCACTGGCGGTAGGACGTTTGCATGCTGAGCAAGAAGGCGTCACCAATATTCAATATCAGCAAATTCCCGTCGAGGAGCTGGCGGCGCAATATCCTGCTCGTTTTGATGTGGTCACTTGTATGGAAATGCTGGAGCATGTGCCTGATCCAGCCTCGGTGGTCAAAGCCTGTATGACCTTGGTTAAACCCAATGGTTATGTGTTTTTTTCCACCATCAATCGCAATCCCCAATCGTATTTGTTTGCGATTATTGGTGCGGAATATGTGCTGCGCATGTTGCCGCGTGGTACACATGATTTTAATAAATTTATCCGTCCATCTGAGCTGGCGCACGACATCCGTGAAGCCGGTCTGATCTTAGAAGATGCGACAGGGCTACACTTCAACCCCTTGACCCAACGCTATTGGCTCGCACCCAATGTGGATGTGAACTATATGATGGTCACCCGCAAACCGGAGCAAGCATGAGTTTACCGATCCTGTCTGCGGTCTTGTTTGATCTCGATGGTACGCTGATTGATACCGCCCCTGATTTTATTCGGATTATCCATCTGCTATGCCAAGAAGACGGCGTCCCACCACCCACACCGGAGCAAATCCGTGTACAGGTGTCTGAAGGGGCGCGGGCGATGGTGCGTCTGATTCATCCTGAAATGAGCATGGATAGCCCTGAGTTGCTGCAATATCGGGATCGTTTTTTGGCTTACTATGCTGCACAAATTGCGGTCGATACGCAGTTGTTTGAGGGGATGGATGAATTACTCGTCTCGCTTGAGCAACAGGGCATTGCGTGGGGGATTGTGACCAATAAACCGCGCCATTTGAGTGAAGTATTGCTCGCTGCCCTTGGCCTGACCGAACGCTGTGCGGTCTTGGTGTGCCCCGATGATGTCCGTCGTACCAAGCCCGATCCAGAGCCGATGTATCTGGCGGCACAACAGCTGGGAATTGATCCACAGTTGATTGCATATGTGGGTGATCATCCTCGCGATATCGATGCAGGACGTGCGGCAAACATGCCGACCATTTTGGCGGCCTATGGCTACTTGCCCCCCGAACATGCCAATGATTTGGCAGCATGGCAAGCCGATCATCTGGTGGCAGATGTGGCGGAGTTGTCTGCGCTGCTGACCTCTCACTTTCAATTACAGGTGGTGGATCATGTTTGACCCTCGTACATATCAACCCGCAGCCGATCTGCTGCGGGGGCGCAATATTTTGGTGACGGGCGCTGGTGATGGCATTGGCCGTGCCGCTGCTCTCACTTTTGCTCGCTATGGTGCAACGGTGCTGTTGTTGGGTCGTACCTTAAGCAAGCTTGAGGCGGTATATGACGAGATTGAGCAAGCCGGTGGCGCACAGCCTGCGTTACTGCCGCTCAATCTGTCGAGTGCGACCATGGTGGACTATCAACAGCTGGCCAACATGATTGAGCAAGAGATAGGCGGTCTCGATGGCATTTTGCACAACGCCGCCATCTTGGGGCCACTCACCCCACTGCAAATGTACGATCCTGATACCTTCGATGATGTGATGAATGTCAACATGCGTGCGCCGTTTCAACTGACGCAAACCTTGTTGCCGTTGCTACGTTTATCCAAAGATGCGTCAGTGGTGTTTACCAGTAGCAGTGTTGGCCGCACGCCACGCGCCTTTTGGGGGGCGTATGCGATTTCCAAAATGGGTGTCGAAGGATTGTCAAAAATGTTTTCGGATGAGCTCGCCAACGTGTCTGCCATTCGATTTAATTGTATCAACCCCGGCCCGACTCGTACCAATATGCGGGCGCATGCCTATCCGGGTGAGAATCCCTTCAATCTGCCCACCCCTGAAGACATCATGCCCACATATTTGTATTTGATGGGTGCGGATAGTCATGGCGTGACTGGTCAGTCTTTGGATGTGCCTCGGCCAGATGGGGTATAACCACCTGCAGAAAAAAGCCACCGGAAGGTGGCTTTTGCTTGATGGCGACTAGCGTTTTTTGCGCTTGGTTTTTTCAAGCTGCAAATCCGCAGTTTGTGGGATCGCTTTGATTTCTTTGGCATCGCTGGCAAACACGAGCTCGACGCGGCGGCTCATCGCATGACCCAAGATCACATTTTGATCGGTGAGTATATTGCTTTCACCTTTGGCTACACGTGCAATTCGTTTCAGATCAATGCCTTGGCTGACCAAATATTTTTCAACCGAATTGGCACGACGCGCCGACAACGCTTGGTTGTAAGCATCGCTGGCACGCGGATCGGTATAGCCATACAGCGTTACGGTAATCTCAGGATGCGCTTTCAAGACGGCTGCAATTCGATCAAGCACTTGCTTGGACTCACCCGACAAGAACGATTTGTCCAAAGCAAAATGGACGTTGTTGGGCAGCTCAAGCAGTTCGGGTGGTAACACCACCGGTGGTTCTGGCGTGACCGGTACGACCGGATCAACCGGCTGGGCAGGCTGCTTGAATGTTGTGGTCGAAATCAGCGGCCAAGGGCCTAATACCCCATGACAGCCTGCGGCCACTCCGTTGAGTTCCACCAAACTTGGGTAAGTGATGTGCTCCGGCCATGCAGGCGCATTCGGGCTGAGTTCTGCGCTTGCGCGTGCACTATTGAGCAGACGTTCTGCGGCTGCAAAATGCTCACGCGAGTGACGCCAGCCCAATTCGCAATGCTCGGCGGCTGCCCACACCAATTTGACTTCGGCTTGTGCCACTTGCATGGCAAGGTCAGATTGAAAGGCAGGATATTGCTTGAGAATTTCAGCAGTTGCCCACAAGTCGCGTCGCATCACGCCCGACGTGCTAGGGACGGTTGTGGTGAGTGACAGCGATTGACCTTGTTCAAGTGCTGTGGTGAGCCGTTCGGCTTCTGCCCAGGCTTGTTGCTGTGCAGGCGTTAAGCCACCTTCAGAGGTTTGGTGAGCAGCATAACTGATCCACGTTTGCGCTTTGGCTGCATGATAACGCACGAGGGCATCAGCACTGCTGAGAAACGGGGCAAGTCGTTTGCTCATCTGTTCATACTGAGCGTTGGTTTGTGCCGAAGGCGCAAAGATCCCCGATTGTGACGCACCCAAGGTCAGGGCGAAGCTGACGGGAGCCGCGCTCATACCCAGCGCGAACGCCAGCACACGCCATGCAGCAAAAGACCTGTGAGCAGGCTTGATCATGGTTGAGGCTCCATCGACTTGTTGACCGCAGCTGAGCCCATATTAAAGAGGTCTTCGTCAAACTTGAAGCGCAGACGCATATACACGCCCTTCGCGGTGGTGTTGCTATCGACCAGATCGTCATCCCGATAGCCGATAAAGTTATAACCACCCGACACCCACAAATTGGCTGCCAGCAGATAACCAATTTCAGCACCGACCAAATAGCGTTGACCGTCGCTGACATTGCTCCACATCAATCCCGTTTGCAGGCTGGCATCCCAACGTTCATTGAGGTCATAAATCGCACGACCACTCACCAATTGCGTTGCGCCACTGTTGGCCAAGTTGTTTTGATCTTGGCGCACATATTTGACGGCATACTGACTTGCCAAGGTCAAACGGCGAACCGGATGATAGTTGGCATGGGTCGATGCAATATACACTTCGCGCTTGACTGGTTCAGCCAACGATTGATTGTCGTCTAGGCGATATTCAAGTTTGGCCAAGCCATCAAAGGTGGTGTTGTCAAAATCACGGTAAGCAGCACCGACTTGGAAGCGATCAACGGTACGATCACCCGTGGTTTTGTTGTCGGTCAGGTTGTAGACGTTTTTGACCAGCAACGTTACATCATCAGAAGCTTTGTAGGCACCACCTAAGGTGTTGATGAAGGTGTCTGTGGTTTTTGCCCAACGCTTTTCTACTTTTCCGACGGCTTTCCACAGAGGATTGGTCAGGTACTCCGCACCAACCGACACGGCGGTTGCATCTTGGCTGTCGTTGGCACCTTTGAGCGATTTGATTTTCTCAAAACTGGTGCTTAGGCGAATGCCTTCGCTGACATGCCATTGATTGCGCAGACCCAATGCCGCTTCTGCTTCGCGTGCACTGATGCCATCACGCATCCGGTATTCACTAAAGACGGTACCGTCTTTCATATAATTACCGTCAATCCCCACCACGGTGGAGTTGCGTTTAGTGGCGTCATTGAGGCCATAAGTGCCGCTGATGCTCGACATCAGCTCATGTCGTGCATACACACGGCCTTTGTTGCCAAGTTGGTAGCTACCACCGAGGGCAAACACTTTACGGTCGGCTTCTTCGATATCTTGCTCGTATTCGGCAAAGGTGCTGGCCCCTGCAATCCACGGCAATTGTGCATTGAGCTTGACACGCGCTGTGGTGCCTTTGTATGGGGTATTGGCTGATGTGGAGGTGGCGGACGCAGCTTGCGAGGTCTCTTCATAAAACCGTGCGCCCACTTCCAAATTGACATACTGATTGAGCGCCCGTTCAATACTGGCGGTTACCCCATCACGGATACCGGCGTTGGCACTGTCTTCGGTGCGAATCGCTTCGACTTTGGCCAAACCGACTTGGGGCAAACGTGCCTGAATGCGGATCCCGCTTTCTTTACGACCCGCCGAAATGGGCGAGGCAACATTATAAAAACCTTCATCCGCTTGGCTGTGATAAACACGTGCTTCGCTGTTGGCGGTTGCATATTTCAGCTCAACACGCCCCGCCATCCCCGACTGTTCACCCGTGGGATCAATGCTGGCGTTGGGGCTATTGAGTTGATTGAGTGGATCAACGGTGTTTTCACTCCGCGCAATCTCAGCAATCAGCTTGGTGCGATCCGATAGTTTGGCGACGGTGTTGACACTCGCTAGTTGCTCTTGGGTCAGTGGATCATCGCTCTTGACAAAAGAGCCGCCCACACTGATCCGGTCGGTGATTGCCGTTTTGCCAGCAACCCCGCCCACGATATAGCTTTTGCCACCTTGCTCGCTTTCGACCGTGATGCGCAACGATTGAGCATTACCGTTTTCGTCTTCGCTATTGATCGGGCGTTTGAGGTAAATCGCCCCGCTCAAGGTATCGACGTCGTAATCAACAAAACGGGTCAACGTGCGGGATTTGTCGCGCAAAATCAAACCAGGATTGTTGCGATCACGCACCAACAGTTCGACTTTTTCGCTGTTTTCAATCATCGAATCAAAGACTACATCACCCAAGCTATAGGGGCCTGAAATGCCCAAGCCACGCTGCTCAGAGACAATTTGACGCGAGGTGGTTTGTGCGGCAAAGCTGGTGATATTGGTCTTAGCATCTTCGTGATGGGCGCGTACCCCCGTCAAGGAGCGGTTGTATTGCCCCAACGACAGCCCTTCATCATTATCGATACGGGTGGTGTAGTCGCCGTACAAGGCATACGAGCGGCCTTTGTCGAGCCGGACATACAGTTTGCTGGTGGACTGTGCATCAAAGCCTTTGGCTGCCGCATCGCCATAGACTGGATAATATTCGTCGGGGCGAATGTCACGGAACAGGCGCTGATCTTTGTCTTTGTTGGAATCGTAGGCCATGGTCAGCAGGTATTCACCTTTGACTTTGCCTTTTAGGAAGAACGCACTACGGCCGGTGGTTTGTAGTTTACCATCTTTACCGGTTGCAAGCTCATTGAGCTCAGCTTCAAACCCGTCATCTTTGCTGGCTTTACTCAGTGCTTTGGGGTCAAAGTCGGTCAGTGAAATGGCCCCTTCCACAATACCTGCAGCGATCATGGGGCGCAGCTCGGGCACAAAGCGGATGTCTTGCTGCGTTTGGAACACGCCACTACTGACCAACAAGCGACCTTCGCCGGCTTGGGTGGGCGATAGCAGCGGGATATGCATCTCGCCGCCTTCCACAAACTGCTGGACACCCGCTTGGTTGGGATCTAGATCTTCAAGCTGGATCTTCCCTATGGTGCTATCAATGGTGACCGGTGTCCGGCTCGCCACCAGCGTACCGTTGGCATCTACGACACGCACAATCACATTGATGCTGTCGCGTCCGTTGGCTTCAACCGCAGTATGGTCAAGTTTGAGGCTCAGGCGATTCATGCTGCCTGGTGCCAACACCTCAAGGGTACGTTGGTCACGCAAGTTGCCCATGCCGTCAAATTGACGAATCTCAATGCTGTTTTTGCCTTCTTTGAGATTCAGACCAATATAGTCAAAACCCGCGATTTGGCGCTCAGCCAACACCGCACGTTTACCAATTCGGCTTTCGCCAACATCTTCACCGTTGACCAGTACTTCAATGCGCGTGCCAGCAACCGCTTTGATTTGCAGATTGGTCTGCGGGTAAGGCAAGATTTGACCATCTTGCAGATTCAATACCGTCAGCTTGTTGTTGTCGCTACGCTTCATCTCTTCTTCAAGATCAAGCAGTTTGGGGGCGACCACTTTATTGAGTTTAACTTGTGTCACGCCGACATTGGCGGGCTGATTGGTCGGCACTTTGAGATTACAGTCAGCACTTGCGCCATTGGCGGTGATACAGCCTGATGCGGGCAAGCTGCGTACTTCACCCAAGGTATAGTTTGGCTCAATCGCCAGCTCCGAACGCAACACCCGCTCAAGATCTGCGTTTTGATCACCGATCAGCTTGCGACGCTCCGTGATTTGTTCATCAATTTGTGTGGTGCAGCCATTGCTGCTATCGACCATTGCAAAATCGGCACGATGTAATTCGCCGCGTTTGACATCGACAAAACGGCTACCGGCATCACCGGCATTGCGGTTACCTTGCTCAACTAGTTCTGCACCATAAGGCAAAGAGCTGCGGTCAAGCTTGAGGACGTGGGTTTGTGGTTTTACCCCATAAAAATCATATTTGCCTTCGCTGTCGGTGACGACAAAACTGCCATCTTCCATGTACAGACGAATACCCGGTACACCACGCTCACCGGTGTCTTGCATACCATTACGATTGCAGTCGGTATAGACCTTCCCAATCACAAAGCCATCACTCATCAACACGCCTGGTGAGACTTTGACTTTGGCGGTGTCTTCGTTGGATTTTTTACCACTAATATCGACGGCGGTTGCGCGGTTGATCCCGTCGCCATTGAGTGCATTGGGCCCAATATAGACACGGTACTGGACTTTTTTCTTGGCTGTGGGCGCTAAAGAACCCAAGCCCAATTTGAGATAAGGGCCTTTGTTGCCTTGTGGATCAACAAACGGTTGACCATCGACGCGCATACTGCCCTGAACGTACACAAAACCGCGTGGCAGGGTGTCGTCCATGGTGACGTCAGGCGCAACGCTGGTACCGGTGTTGCTCACCTCAATGGTGTAGTCCACAAAATCGCCAATTTCAGCGTTGTTGACGCTTGCGATTTTATTGAGTGACAGCCCCACAGGATCCATCAAGACACTGGTATTGACTTGTTGGCTTGGCGGGATGGGGACTGGCGTATTGTTGGGGCTACCTGTTTCCACACAGTCGGTGATCACCACTCCGACTTTGTCGCCACCCAAGGTCTGCAAAATTGAATCGCCCAAAATGGCCGTAGGCGTGGCTTGGGTCGGCAAAGTGAGACGATAGCGACCGGTATTGGCACCGGTTTCTTCGGCAAGCATGCGCTCTAGATCTTTGGTGGTGGGTGAGCTGATCTCAATCCACACTTTGTTGGCAACCACACGACTGTAGTTACACGCGGCTGCGTCGACTTCGATATATAGCGGCTTGCCAGCACTGCCGGTTGCTGCAATGTCGTTGAAGTTGGGGTCTTTAATTTGGATTTCTTGCTTACCCAACACTTCAGTGTTGACTTCATCGGAAGATTTGGTGGTGATTTTACCGGTAGGTGCCAAATAGCGCACTTCAAAACGGTTTTTGAGATTGGTTTGGGCAACACCGGTGTTCACACGGACAGTCAAATCGACAATTTCAGTGGTGGTGGCTGGAATGTCTTCCAAATACGCCACATACACATCATTGACCAGTTCTGGTGCTGGTGCATCTGTACGAAACTCGGTGGAGCTTGCACCCGTGGGGAACACCACGACCGCTTTTTTATTGCGGGCTTCAGCTTTGACGTATGTGGTATTGGGGGGAAGTGAATCCTTGACAATCAAGGCTTGAGTTGGTGTGCCGTTGATGGTGACATCCACCAAACGCGCCGCTTTTTTGCTTCTATTTTCAACCCGCAGCTGGTAATTCAGTTCGATATCTTTGCTGACCGAAGGATCAACACTGGCTTTGTCTACCGTTTTGACCGCAACCAATTCGGGAATAATCGCAATCAGGCTATCAACAACTTGATCCTGAGCCGCTGCATCTTCAACGACGGTTGCACTGAGGTTGACATCGACCACTTGATTGTGGGTCAGAGCAACCGAACTGTCGGCACGGACAATCAGTTGGATTTGCTCACCCGCTTGCAAGGCAATCGAGTTGGTAATTTCGAGGTCTTTTGCACTGAGTACACCATCGCGGTCGGTGTCCCAATACAGTTTGATATTGCTCAGATAGGTCGCATCAAAAGCCGTCTTAAGATCAATATTGGCTTTTTCATTGCTCAAGTTGGTCAGGGTATTGAGCCACTGAACCTGATCACCGGGTTCAATAACTAGTTGGGGTGCTGCGGTCAGATCGACTGCATAAAGCACAGCAACGTCAACCGCCACTTCGTTTGATTGTGCGGTTTGGTTGTCATTGTTTAAATCGAGATAACTAGCAAATGCAATGTTGGTAATTTGCACTCCAGCAGCGGGCGCAGCCGCATGCGCATGCTGTACGAGCAGCATAGATGCAGCCAGTGCATTCAACAAGAATGCTGTTTTTGGCTGGACGCTAGGGAGTGAAGTTTGCAACACGGGCTAACCTGCTCTTGTTCAAATTCTGGGAGGAGTAGACACCGGTACATTGTACCGGCGTCCAAGAGATGCCGAAGCATCTCCGGATGACAGCACTAATCCAGTGGATTATTGGTCGATTTGTACACCAAAGCCCAAGCTTGCAGTCGC